>NZ_LECT01000017.1:300000-497880 GCF_001027925.1 Rhodopirellula islandica
GCAGAGTTGCAGTCGTATCGCAACGATCGTCTTGCCGAAACCAGTCCGTCGCTGCCACAGAAGTCACTCGTGTTCGGTGGCGCGATTGCGGGGGTGATTTACTATGCGGTTTTCATCGTTTCGGTCGCGGTTCTGGCAGAGACCTCCGCCTATGGGATCGACTGGAAAGCGGTCGGCCAGATGAACGCCGGCCAGGTGATGAATGGTGAGGGGTGGCGAACGATCACGGCGCTGACCTTGCATGCGGATGCCGGCCACCTGCTTTCGAATTTGGTTTTTGGCTGTGTCTTCGGCGTGCTAGCGGGGCGTCTTTTGGGTGGTGGATTGGCCTGGCTGGCAATCGTCCTGGCCGGTGCACTGGGGAACTTGATGAATGCCGTGATTCGGGACGGGGCGCACACTTCGATCGGCGCATCGACCGCCGTGTTCGCTGCGTTGGGGATTCTCGTCGCACACGCAATGCATCCTCGGTACAAGTCATCGGCGAAGGCATTGGTTCGCTGGAGTCCCTTGATCGGCGGCGTCCTGTTGTTGTCGTTCATGGGGATGGAAGGCGAACGAACCGATGTTCTGGCACACGTCACCGGTTTCATTGCCGGGATGGTGTTCGGCTGGGTTGGATGCCGATTGCCGGAAACATGGCTCGCCAACAGTTCATTTCAAATGATCGCAGGGTTGGTCACGGGGGCGATCGTGATTGCGTCATGGGTGCACGGGGCTCAGTGAGCTCATTCCGTGGAGAAGTTTGCGGGTGCGGACTTGCTGCCAGTTTCCTGTTTCGCAAGACACAGCTTCGGAGGCTTTGTCTTTTCTTTCACATCGGGTGCAGGCGGGAGCCTGCGAGGCAGTGTGTTCCCAGGCAGAGCCAGGGAACAAGATGGGCTCCTCAGCGCATTTTCTAGGCCCGGGAACACCACGGGGTTGCCGCACGGTCACTGTTCCAATTAAAGTGTTTGCAACTATTCTATACAATGACATGCACATAGAGGTTTGGCCAAGAGTTGGTTTCCGCACAATGGCTTGCGTGGCCTGACGTCCCGCACCTTGAATCAAGTGGAAGCGGACCAGACAACGCTTGTCCTGCGATGGTTCCTTGCGAACAGAGGATGCACCGGGGTGCGCACGAATCCATGCATGCGGAGATTCTTGGCGTTTCGAAAGAGACATGACCCGAATTCGAACACGTGACTTTGGCGAGCAAATGACGAACCCTCCATCGATCAAACGCCTTCTGAGAATGGCTCTGGCGTCTGGCTGGTTGTTGTCCTTTACCGGCCTCTCTGCGGTGTCCGCGCAAGGTCTGATGGACATTGAGGAGCCGCCGTTTTCTTACTCCGAAACGGTCGAGGACAATCGAGTCAGTCGATTGATTGCGAAGATCCAAGACAAGGAATTGCGTCTGGATTACAGCAAGCCACGTGGGCACCTGGAATCGATCCTGCGGGCCTTGGATATCCCCGTTTCTTCGCAAACGCTGGTGTTTTCTAAGACCAGCATGCAAGTGCAGCACATTTCGCGTTCCAATCCAAGAGCCCTCTATTTCAACGACGACACCTATGTCGGTTGGGTACGTGGCAGTTCGTTGATTGAAATTTCAACCGCGGATTCGAAGTTGGGGGCGGCGTTCTACACCGTCGATATGAAACCCTGGCGAGCAAAGATTGAGCGAGCGAATTATGACTGTTTGGGGTGCCATGCGACATCCATGACGGGTGGGTTGCCGGGGCACATGCTCCGCAGCGTTTCGCCTTTTCATGACGGAAGCATCAACGCCCAATTCCCGTCGCACGTGACCAGTGATTCCAGCCCCTTTGCCGAGCGTTGGGGCGGTTGGTACGTGACCGGCAGCCATGGTTCCATCCAGCACATGGGCAATGCCTTCTTGCGGGGTGAGATGTTGGACCTGCGTCGCAGCGGCAATGTGACCGACTTAGGAGATCGCTTTGACACGTCCGGGTACCTGTTGCCGACCAGTGACATCGCCGCGTTGATGGTGCTGGGACATCAAGCCAGTGTGCACAATGTTTTCGTGAAAGCGGATTTCACCATCCGACAGTTGGAATACGATCGCACACAGCGTCAGGCGGAAGGTCAGAGTATCAGCGAATCGGAGGAGGCAGAGCAAGCTCTGCACATCGCTCAGGCTGCAACCGAAGTGCTGAATGCGATCTTGTTCAGTGACGAGGAGCCATTGGAATCACCGATTGAGAGCGCGGGAGATTTTGTGCGTGAGTTCGAGGCACGTGGTCCGATTGATTCGAAGGGGCGGTCGCTTCGGCAGTTCGATCTGCAAACCAGGTTGTTCAAGTACCCGTGCAGTTTTCTGGTCTACACAGAAGCCTTTGATGCGTTGCAACCAACGCTGCGAACAGAGATTTTGACTCAACTGCGAACCATCCTGACTGGTGAGACCGTGGCAGACGAATACTCGCATCTTGATGCAACGATGCGCACCCAGTTGCACGAGATTTTGATTGAAACCCTGGCGGGCTATTGAGCCGCTCAGGACTCAAAACACGACCCAGGCAGGGCGTGCTAGGGCTGTCAGGAACGATGGTGCAACCGACTTGTGTCGCCCCTTCAGGGCTTGGTGGGTTGGTTTGCCATGTCATCCACGGGTTTTCACCCGTGGCGACAACCTGTCGTCCCTTTCGGGACTCGGGCTGGTAGTTCGGCCACGAAGTGGCGGCGTGATCTAGCCATTGAGCGTCAGCTGATGGAGAGCAAGGCGGCCCCGTGCGATGAGCCCCGCAGGGCTGTCAGGAACGATGAGGCAACCGACTTGTGTCTCCTTCAGGGCTTGGTGGGTTGGTTTGCCATGTCATCCACGGGTTTTCACCCGTGGCGACAACCTGTCGTCCCTTTCGGGACTAGGGCCGGGAGTTCGGCCACGAAGTGGGGGTGTGATCTAGCCATTGGGCGTCAGCTGATGGAGAGCAAGGCGGCCCCGTGCGATGAGCCCCGCAGGGCTGTCAGGAACGATGGTGCAACCGACTTGTGTCGCCCCTTCAGGGCTTGGTGGGTTGGATTGCTATGTCATCCACGGGTTTTCACCCGTGACGACAGCCTGTCGTCCCTTTCGGGACTCGGTCCGGGAGTTCAGCCACGGAGTGGGGGCGTGATTTAGCCAGTGGGCGTCAGCCCATGGGGGAGCGTGTCACTTCTCCATGGCGTCCGGCAGGCGGGTGGGGGTCAAGCTTTCGCTTGCTGACTCACGTGCCGCTCGCGAATACCCGTAGCGAGGGGTTTTCGGCAAAGAGGGTATCCATCCCGCCGGGATGGAATGCTGGCGTGTGCCGTGCGGGGCGGCGTCCAACTGCTCGTCTCCAAGGGTTCGAAACGGGTACGAATTCCGTGTCGAAGTTGAGGTGGTGTCGTCGAGTTGCGACTCGTTCGTGGCGGCCGATGGTGAATCAGGAGTGGCTGGGATCTGCTCGGCGGGGATCGCCATCGAATCAACCGACTCCGATGGGCCGGTCAGGTGGCGATAGAAGCTTGGTGGCAAGTCAATGGTTTGCGTCTGACGACGCGGTGGTTGCGTCGTCGCTGCTTCCGCCGCTTGCCTTCGGAACGTCGCCAGTTGCGTCAACGATTTCAGATCTGTTGAACTTCCAGCCTGTGTTCCGCCGGCAGCCTGTTCACTGGCCAGCTTTGGACTGGCAATGGGCCGATTCAGTCCTGGCAAAAGTTTGACGGTCGAGTCTGAGATCACGACGCCACCGGACCGTCCTTCGAATCGGACGATCAGGCTGAGTTGCTCGTTGAAGCCTCCGACTTCGTCCCAGGGACACCACACGCTGTACGAGATCCCCATCGACGTGTTGCTCATGTGTTCGGCGAACTGGTCGGCGGTGAACACAAACTTGCGTTTGGGTTTCGCCGAATTTGGGTTCAGGTCGTCCGCGTCAAATGCATAAACGGCCAATCCTCCGTCCACCTTCACAGGATCTGGATCTTCTTCGTTGTAAAAGTAGATTCTGGCCCCGAAACCTCGGACGCCAGGTTTTTGTGGTTGATGCAAAACAGTGTCCGCCCACATCACCATCATGCGAGTGGGGACAACTGCTTCGACTTCCTTCTCAAACAGTTTCTTGGTCCAGGACGGCCGGTCAGGCACAAACTGGCAGCCCGCAGCTGGAATCAATGCGACCAACAAGACCGCGATGGCTATCGTCTGAAACGGGGCAGTGAACTTGACCATCATAGACTCCCCCTGAAACCAGAGCCGGTGGACTCACTCGGAAGACCTGGCGAGAAACCATCGGGTGTCCCCAATGATTCGGGCTCAGGCAGCAATTCAGGGTCGGAAGGGAACTCGGATTCGAGGACCGGTGCTTCCAGCACACGTTGTCCCCGAGGATCTTCATGCGGGTAGATCACCTCGATGCCCTCATCTTGGTGAGAGTTCGAGAACAAGGAATCCATCACCGGCTCGCCGATGATTTCACCATGCAGATTGAACACGTCACAAGCACACCAGCTCATGCGAGCCATTTCAGTTTGCTTCAAGCGTTCCATGTCGGCTTCTGAACGCACGATATGCGGGGTCAGGATGATCAGCAGTTCAGCCCGAGTGTTTGTGACGGAATCATAACGGAAGAGGTGTTTCACCAGTGGGATGTCACCCAGGTAAGGAACCTTGCGATGATGTTCCTTTTTCTTGGTGGAAATCAATCCGCCCAGGACAATCGTCTCTCCGTCGGCGGCACTGACCGTTGCTTGAGCACTCGCCACGTTGACTCGTGGGCTCCGCACGACCGTGCCATCGGCGGTGGCCGAAACTGGAATGCCCTCCGATTCTGGTCCGACCTCGGATTTCTCGGCGTCAATTTCCATGGTCACATTGCCTTCGGGGCTGATCCTGGGCGTCACGCCAAGAATCAAACCAACGTTTTCCATCGTGATGGTGTTTTGTTGGCCAATTTGAGTGATCGTTGAACCTGTGATCCGTGGGACGCGTTGACCCACTTGAATGAACGCCGATTGATTGTCGAGCGTCAGAATCTGTGGTCGGCTGAGCACTTCCAAACGACGAGATTCTTCCAGTGCTCGCAACAGGGCGCTGACGTTTTGACTGCTCGCCGACAACACCAACCCACCAAAGCCAAGCTCAGCATTGGATCGACCGAGTGAAAAGTTCGAGAGACCTTGGCCAGCCACATTGGCAGCACTGGAAACCGCTTGTGCGGAACCGCTGTTGCCCAGTGGATCGACACTGTTGAAGTTGAACCCTGGGTCATTTGTGGCGGACACCACACTGTCTTGTGTCGTGGATGTCACCGCTCCGCCTGGCGATGTCACGTTCGTGGTGCTTGTGACCGTCAACAGATCGCCCAAGAGACTGCGATCAAACAGGACCGAATCCTGGATCCCAAGCTCGACACCAAACTCATCGGTGTTGTTGAGTGCGACTTCCGCGATCAAAACTTGGATCATCACCTGCGGGGGTTGTTCGTCAAGCTTCTCGATCATCGTTCTGATTTCGGTGAAGTAGCGAGGCGTCGCACTCACGATCAGCTTGTTCGACACCGGCTCGGGCACGACCACCACTTCCTTTTCAAGTTGCGCGAACGGATTCAAGGTGGCGGGCGATGCGTTTTCAACCTGCCGCGTGTTGCGGAGGAACTCGTTGATTGCCAAGGCAACATCAACGGCAGGCGAATTCTTCAACTGGTAAACGATGTTCTGTCGTTGCATCGCATCCGCTTCATCAAGTCGCAGCAGCAGTGCATCCACAATTTTTAGGTCACCATCGGAACCGGTGGCGATGATGCTATTGCTCCGCACGTCGACCGTGAATCGCAGCGGTGCGAGCGAGGATTCGCCTGGCGAGCTCGACAACTGGGCGCTCGTGACCGGGTCGGCTCCCACCTGACTTGGCAACAATGAGCGAAGCGTGAGGATCAGGCTCGCGGCGTCACCATTTTGAATGGGGAAGATCTTGATTTTGGCGACCATACCAGGAGAATCAAGTTTCTCGATCAACGCTTCGATGACTTCGAAGTTTTCAGCCGGAGACGAAACGATCAGATTGTTCTTGCGAGCATCCACGGTGATTTGGACGTTGTCCAAGAGGCCTGACATGATCGCCTCGCCACGCCCCCTGTCATCCAGCATCAGCTCCATTGCACTGGGGCGAGCACTGGAACCGGCGGTGGAGATGGTTTCGCGGAGCGTCTCCGCAACATCGGCTGCCAAGCTGTTTTGAATCTCAAAAACCCGCGTTCGCTGGACCGTCCCGCCCTCCAGCGTATCGAGACGCTCGACCAACCGAGCCACCTCCAACATGTCTCGCGGGGCCGCGTGAATGATCAGCGAATTCGTGCGTGAATCAATGGTGGATTGGATCGTCGTTGCGAGACCACCTGGGCGATTGGCAAAGAAGGTTCGGACCGTTTCTTGCACGGATGCGGCGGATGCATATTTCAATCGAAACAGATTGAATTGACTTTCCGGTGGAACGGGTTGATCCAGTTTGCGGATCAGGTCCTTGAGTGCGGCAACGGCATCGCCCCACCCCAGCAGCAGGATTGCATTCGGTTTGCCCAAAGGGGTCACGGTGGCACGACCCTGGCGAGTCCCGAGCAGACTTTCTTGGGTTTGTTCGATCAGGTCGGCGATGCTTTGCGAATCGGTGTGTTCGAGATGGAGGACCTCAATGGCTGGTTGCGTCTGGCGACTGAGTTGCTCCAATTCACGAATGATTTCCGCCAGTTGGTCCAGGTCTTGGTCGCGGCCCCTCAAAATGATTGCGTCCAAGTCCGGCAACGTTTGCACCTCAACACCTTCCAACTGGGGCAGTGAGGGGCTCGCGGTTCTCGGCGGAGCGGCACGATTGGGGGCGCCGTTCGTTTCTTCCGGCTCACCCGTCAGGGCAGGCAATTCTTCGGGCACCTGTGTTGAGACTTGTCGAAGTCCCGTGAGTCGATACAGCAGCTGGGACCGCGGATCGTTGGCACTCGCACCGTGGGTGTGCGGTTGGACGATGCCGGATGGGTTCGTCGATCGCAGCATCTGTTGCACGTCCGCTTGCACGTCTTGCTGCAGCATCAAGACACGTTGCTGAGGTTGCCCCGTCAGACTCGATGGTCGCCGCTGATAACGGTCCACGAGTGCCGAGAGCAAGCGTCCAAATTGGTTGACCACCGAAACGGGACCATCGACGAGAACATCTTCTCGCTCCAGATCAAAACGGATTTGCAACGTTCCAGAGGGAGTCGCGAGTGACCATTGACCTGACGACGAGAGGCCACCGGGTTCAGCGGTGGCTGTCAGACGCTGTTCAAACAATCGCAACAATTCGTCACGGATGAGCTTGGACTGGCCTGTCGGCAGCGGCATCAACCGCCTGGTCGTTTCGATGTTGGCTGGGGCGGACTGAGTCGGCGGCAGCAATTGAGCAGAGCGGTCGGGTGAACCAACGGGATTGGATGCTGCGTTCCACCGTGCGGGAGTCTCCTGCGGAGCCTGCGCGGGTTCCACTCTTGGAATGTCAACGCGCTGAAGCACTTGTTTGAACAGATCGTGAACCCACGGTGGACCCGCGACCGAAATTCGATCGTGCTGCGTGTCGGTTTGCAGTCGCACATCGGGCGAACTGGCCACCAAAGGTGTGAAGACGCGCTCGATTTCCGCGGCCGTTCGAAACCGCATCGCGTACGATATTGTTTCCGGCGGTTCCACGGTTTGCGCAATGCTGGGGGTCACACCGAGCGAGATGATCAGCAACAACAGAATGTGAATGGTTCGGTGCCGATCGTGAGGCATCCTAGCTTCCGGCTTTCGTAGAAAAAAAAGATCGGCGCGCACAGTCGCCGAGATTCGTCAGCGTCTCGAACTAGGCAATCGATTGCTCGCCTGTCAAGTCAAGTTGCGGTGATTGCTTGACCCACTGACGGCACCAGTTAGAGTGACAAACTGGTTCGAAGTGTCCCCAGAACCCTCCCCCCCAAGCTTCCGATTTGCGAAGCTCCCGCCGGATTCAACTCCATGCTCCCCCCCCGACACCTGTTTCGCGTCGTTCCATTGCTGTTGGTTTGTGCATCGCTGCAGCCGGTCGCAGCCCAGCCTCCAGATCAAACCACGCCAGCGACCGCCGATCCAACAGCGGAATCTGAAGCCACTCCCCCCGCTCCGTTGCGATCGCCATTTCCTGCCGACCAAGTCAGTCGATTGGTCCACCCGGAAATTGCCGCCGAACTGGGCTTGGACGATCAACAGCGTGCCAAGATTCAATCGTTTCTTGCGGAGCGACTGGAAGTCAGCGCGTCGCCTGACGCTGCCGACAAGAAGGCACGTTTGATCGCGATCGACCAGCAAATTCGTGACACACTCAACGCTGACCAGCTGAAGCAATGGAGCACGACTGGCCCAACCAGTGCACTTCGTTTTCAATTTCGCGAGCAGGCTTGGGGCGACGTGTTGGATTGGTTCGCACGCCAAGAAGGGTTGACGCTGGTGATGAACCAGGTCCCGCCGGGCACGTTCACCTACACCGACACGCGATCCTACAACGCGTCCGAGGCAATCGATTTGCTCAACAGTGTTTTGTTGACGCGTGGTTACACGCTGGTTCGCCGCGAAAAGATGCTGACGGTGTTGCAGCTATCCAATTCGATCCCGATTGAACTGATACCGCGTGTTCCGTTGGAAAAACTGCCCAGTCGCGGCAGGTTCGAATTGGTCAGTGTGCTGTTCTCGCTCGGCAACCGCCCGGTCGATGCGGTGATCAACGAGGTCCAGCCATACTTGGGCACCTTTGGCCGTGCGATCCCGTTGCCGCAAAGCAAGCAGTTGTTGGTCGTTGAAACGGCGGGCAAGATGGACACGATCAATGTTTTGATCAACACGGTCCCAGAACCACGGGCGACCCCCAAACCAGAAAAGCCAGAGAAGCCGCCCGCACCCGTGTTTGCTGCCTACGCACTCGGGGACCTGGACCCCGTTGTCGTGCTGAGTGCGATGAAGGAACTGGTCGGTAGCGAGCGGATCGCGGTCGACGAAAAAACCCGACTGCTGACCGCCTTTGTGATCCCCACGCAACAGACCGCGATTCAAACCGCCGTTGAAAAGATGCGTGAGGAAATCGAGACCGCGCCAGCAAGTGTTTCCGTCGCCTACCCACTCCGCAGCGGCAGCGAGGAACAAATTCGCGAACAAGTCACGGCGATCGCACCGCGTGCCACCGTCAGTGTTGACGCGGTTGCGGCTCGGGTGCTGATCACTGCATCGCCTGATGAACAGGATCGAATCGCCGAAGCCTTTTCTGCGATGGGCATCTCGGCAATGAAATCCGAGATGAAAGTCAAAGCGTTTCAGGTTGACCCTGTTCAGTCCACAGTCATTTCCACCGCCCTGCAGTCCATGATCCCGACGGCCCAGGTCGTGGGCAACTCTTCGTTGGGAACTGTGGTCGTTCGCGGCAGTGCCGATGACATCGTCTTGGCCGAACAGGTGATCGAGCGTTGGCGTGGGGCGGACTTGGACAGCGGTACCACTCTGCATGCATTTGATCTGCCACTCCCAGGAACCGCCGATTGGCTTGCCACGGTCGCCAAGGTCATTCCAAGAGCACAGATTTGGTTGGACCCGGACGCGAAAAAACTGGTCTTGCTCGGTACGGCCGAAGAGAAGACTCGCCTGGAAACGATGCTGCCTCAATTGCTGACCGCTTTGCCTGCACCCCCCGAACGCACGCTCAAGACGTATGCACTGTCGGCGACGGAATTGACCCGTTGGCAACAGTTGGCACCCGTTCTCACCGCACAAATCCCGGGCATCCAGCCGATCGTGCGTCCGGCGGGGGATGACGGTTCGTCGGAGTTGTTGGTGTGGGCCACCGACCAAGACCACGTCCGCCTGGGCGAAGCGATCGCACAAGTCAAGCAGGCGACCTCGCAGACGGCGCTGCAGTGGCCGAAGATTTACGATCTGGACCAGCGTGACCCTGCCCTGTTCAGTGAGTTGCTCTCGATCCGGTTCCCCGGCGCGCGAGTCACTGCGGATGCCGCATCGGGCCAACTGACCGTGTGGGCCGAGCAAGAAACGCACGCGAAAGTGGCTGAACTGCTAACGCAGATCTCTGACGAACTGCCGTCGAATCCTGAGTTGGTCCTCCAGAGTTATCGTTCCGCCGACCGCACACCGACCGAACTGCAGGCCTTGCTTGCACCCGTGATTGCGTCCGTCACGGCCGCGGGAAGCCGTGGCACATTCCAACCGATTGGACCGATCACGGTCGACACGGCCGGCCGACGATTGCTGGTCATGGCAACCGAAGACGCACATCAAAAGATCGGTGAATTCGTCAACGAGCTCGACAAGCCGATGCCGGCTGAGCAGGAACTCATTTTACTGGCCTACAGCCTGGCGGAAGCCCAAGCGACGGATGTGAAGCTGCTGATTGATCAAGCGATCGATGGTGCGACGGTGATCGCCGACGATCGCCGCCAGCAACTGGTTGTCACGGCAACGCTGGCACAGCATGGGCGGATCAAAACGCTGATCCAAGAAGTCGACCGGCCCGCATCCAAGTTCGCCAGCGAGGAAATCCGGGCTTATGAATTGAATGAATTGCAGGCCGCAACCATGCTGCCGACGCTGCAAGCGATGTGGCCGCGAATGAAGCTTTCCGTCGATGCCACCAGCAACCGAATCGTTGCCTCAGGCAATGCGGAGGACCATGAATCGTTTCACCTGTCGATTGAGCGACTCAACACGTCGGCCACTGGCGAATCGATGCGTGTGGAAACGTACAGCCTTCCGATTGGCGACTTGAAAACGTTGCCGACCGTGCTCAATCAAATCGCCCCGCAAGCGATCATCAGCACCGACACGACCAACCGCGCGGTGGTGGTCTGGGCCAGCGACGACCAGCACAAGCGAGTCGCAACGGCAATCGAACAACTGACCATGGCGGCGGAAGATCGCCGTGAGATCGAGGTCCATCAAGTCGCCCCGGAAAAGGCAGCGGCAACACGATTGGTCCTGATGACGCTGTTTCCAACCGCCAGCATCGGAGCCGACGCGGCGAATGGGCAATTGACGGTCCTGGCGTCCAAGGACTTGCAACAAAAGATCGCTGAAGTCTTGGCAAAGACCACTCAAGCCGACAAGGAAGGCTCGAAGCTGGAACCTCGACTGTACGACACCAACGCCGAGATTCGCACGGCCTTCACCAGTGTCATGACCACCACGGTGCCTCGTGCGACCGTCATCGTGACCGGTTTGACGAACCCGAACCAAATGATGATTTTGGCCTCGCCAGAGGATCACGAGCGAGTCGCCGCATTACTCAAAAAGCTCTCCGACGAAACGGGGCCAGCCCCCGAAACCAATGTGCGGGCTTACGAACTGGACCGTGCCGATCCCACGGCGTTTCAAACTTTCCTCGCCGAACGCCAACCCGCTGCGAAGATTCTGAGCGGCGCGGGGACCAACCGCTTGGTGATTGCAGCCACCGAGCAGGCCCACGCTGGGATCTCGCAAATCATCGAAGAGCTGGAAAGAGTGTTTGCCGAAGCGGGCCAACGGGAATTGCAGGTGTACCCAATTCGCAAGGATCTGACACAACAAGCCGTCACCGGGGTTTCCACCGAAGTCCCACGAGCGAGGCTGCTGCCGAGCGTTGACCCGGAGCGGATCCTGTTGCTTGCGTCACCCACGGAACACACCAAGTTTGCGGCGTGGTTGAAACGGTTGCAGGAACAGGTCCCAGCACCGGAACCGACCACGTCGGTGGTCTACCCGTTGGAATTCGGTGACCCAACAGGTGCGGTCCGAGTCCTGACGACGCTGTTGCCGAAGGTTGTCTTCGCGGCAGACGCGGTTGGGAAATCGGTTGCGGCGACTGGCACAGCGGAGGACCACGAAACGATCCAAGCGTTCATCCAACAGTACGACGACCGCCAAATGGACAACGCGGAAACGAAGGTGTTTGAACTGGGCGATGCCGATGCCACGTCACTTTCGCTGGCGGTCACCCAGATGGCACCGACGGCTCGCGTCACCCCGGACCGAATCAGCAATCGATTGATCGTGACTGCGCCCAAGGAGATTCTGGAACGCATTTCGGTGGCGATCGACAGCATGGAATCTGATCCCGCCAAGCAACGCACAACGAAGAGTTACGGGTTGGACGAAGGCACGACCTACTCGCTGACCCCTGCGCTCCAGGGCTCGTTCCCGCGTGCCAAGATTGCCGCCGACACAACCAACAACCGTCTGATCATTTCAGCGACCGAGGCCGAGCATCTCGAAATCGAAAAACTATTCGATTCGTTGAACTCCGCCGAATCGAAGGTGATCAAGAGCTACGTCCTCGAAAACGGCCGTGCGACGACCACCCGACTGGCATTGCTGTCCAGTTTTCCAAAGACCACCATCTCAGCGGACTCAACGACCAACCACTTGATCGTTTCCGCCAGCGAGGAGGACCATGCAAAGATCGCCGAGGTGATTGAGGGCATGAACGCCGATGGGAAACAAACCACCAAGAATTACGCCTTGGAAAACGGCAGTGCGGCGGCCATCCGGTTGGCATTGCAGTCCAGTTTTCCGAGCACAACGGTCTCCACGGACACGGTCAACAACAGCTTGATCGTCTCGGCAAACGAAGTCGACCACCTGATGATCGAGGCGTTTGTCAAACAGTTGAACACGGGGCAAACCAAGCTCACCAAGACCTATGCGTTGGAGACTGGTCGTGCCACGACGACGCGTTTGGCGTTGCTGGCCAGTTTTCCGCTGACGACCATCTCCGCGGATTCGGTCAGCAACCACCTGATCGTTTCTGCCAGCGAAGAGGATCACGCGAAAATCGCCGAAGTGATCCAGGACATGAACGCGGATGGGAAGCAGGTCACCAAAAGCTATGTGTTGCAAAACGGCAGTGCCGCGGCCATCCGGTTGGCGCTGCAGTCCAGTTTTCCGAAGACCACCGTCTCGGCCGACACAACCAGCAACAGCTTGATCGTCTCGGCCAGTGAAGAAGACCATCTGATGATCGAGGCGTTTGTCGAACAGTTGAATGCGGGCGGGCAACAAACCACGCAAAGTCATGCACTTGAAAATGGCAACGCAGCGACACTGCGTTTGGCTTTGCAAGCGACTTACCCACAAGCCACGATTGGCGCCGACTCGGTCAACGACACCCTGATCGTTTCCGCCCCCGAGAAAGAGCAGCAAGAAATCGCCAAGCTGGTGCAGCAAATCAACGATGCTCCTGCACGATCGACGGAGATGCAAGCTTACCCGTTGGCCAAGGCAAACCCACAGAGCGTGGTCGACGCCCTGGAGCAAGCGTTCGGGCGACGGTCGACGGTGGGAGTCAGTGCCGATGACGAAAGTGGAACCGTGTTTGTTGTCGGCTTGCCGCGCGAGCAGGAAATTGCCAAGCAGGTGATCGAGCAAATGGACCGCATCGATTCCTTGGCACGCGATCGTCGTTTGAAAGCGTTTTCACTCGCCGGGATTGATGGCGACGATGTGGCGGAGGCCGTGCAGACCTTGTTCGCTGATGCCCGTCCGTCTGTTGATGTGCGCTACGACTTTTACAATGAACAACTGGTGGTCATCGGCAACGAAGAACAATTGAAGTTGGTTGAAGAAACGTTGGTGCAGTTTGATCCGCCAGAACGCGAACTCGAGATCTTCCCGCTTCAGGAAAACGATCCGAACTCCGTTCGCGAGGCGGTGAATTCCCTGTTTGCGGACTTGCCGACCAATGAGGTTCCGGCGATCACGGTCGACCAGGATCGCCAGCAATTGTTGATTCGTGCGACCACGCAGCAACTCGGTGAGATTCGAACCTTGCTCGTCCGGCTCGGCGAAACCGTGTTGTCGGTGCCAGGGACCGATCAAAATTCCGCAGGAGTGCCCCGTTCCGGTGCTCGAGTGCGAACGGTTTCAGTCGGACGCGATTCCGAATCTCTTTTGAAGCAGTTGGAACAGGTCTGGCCCAAACTTCGCAAGAACCCACTGCGGGTCATCCAGGCAGGCGAGGTCGAGGCGACACAGGAGGGGCTGGAACAGCAGAAGCCACAACCAAACCCCGCGGCGGTGGATCTGCAAAGCACCAACCATCGCGGTGACCCTGCGGTGCAGTTGGTCGCCAACCAAAGCGTCGAAGAAATGACGGACGCCTCTGAAGCGGGCGAAGTGGACAACCCGGCCGTCCTGATTCTGCCGGGTGACGGCCAGTGGGTGATTGCCTCCGAAGACATCGCGGCGCTCGATCTGCTGACAAAATTGATGGAGGTTGCGATGAGTCCGCCGATGACTGCCGTCAAGGAAAGTGGCAACCTGTCGGTTTACGTGCTGAAACACGGCAATGCGGAGGACTTGGAAGATTTGCTGACAGACCTGTTTCAAGAAAGTCGTGCCAGCTCTCGCGCTCGGCTGACCACCGACATGTCCCAAACGCGGATCGTGGCTGACACACGAATCAACGCCTTGATCGTTCAAAGCTCTCGGGCGACACGCGGTGTGATCGAAGATTTGTTGGCGGTTCTGGATTCGCCTGAATTCATTGACTCGCTGCAACTGGTGACGCCGCAGATCGTTCCGATCCTGCACACCAGCGCTCAACGCGTGGAAGACATGCTTCGCACGGTGTACGCCAGCCAGCTTTCTCGCGGACAAAATCGCCCGCAAATCTCGATCCCGGAAGGGGTGTCCGCGGAAGTCGCCTCGATGTTGGAATTGATCAATGCCGAGAATTCGGGCCCGCTGTTGACGTTGAGCACCGATGACATCAGCAATTCGCTCGTGATGCGAGCCCCACCCGAACTGTCCCAAGAAATCCGTCGTTTTGTCGAGCAAATCGACCAGCAGTCCGTCAGCAATCGGGCGGGCAAAATGCGAATCATTCCCCTGCAAACGACCAATGTGCAGCAATTGGAGCAGGTTCTACAGCAATTCCTGCGAACCGGACGCGGCGGCAGAGGCCGCTGAGGAACACTTTGACTCAATGGACCTACTTCACTACCATTGAGTGTTAACACCCACCCCAAATCAATCGGGACGCCCGCAGACACGGTTGTCGTCCGGCGCCCGATCCCACCCCAAGAGCCAAAGACTGTCGTCGAATCAGCAGGCCGTGAAAGCACATTGCGTGATTTCACGATCGGTTGTCAGGCGTCGCCATTGCGTCTCTGCGAATGAGTCTCGCTGACTTCCCGTCGCCACTTTCGTGAGCAGTGCTCTCGTTGAAGTCGACCGGATTGTCTCGGCCGAGTTCACCGCGGGCGATGCGAGTGTTTGGCCCCACCCAAGCGTGCTGACCATGATTACGCAAATCGACGGAATCGCACCCGCCCTGAGCGCCCTCCAACTTCGGCAAGTCGCCGATTCTCTCCGGGACCGCAGTGAACTGGGCACACTGGCCATCCAGTGGGACTTTGAAAGTGACGTCGCGTTGTTGGCGGAAACCGCACGCGTGATGGGCTTGGAATGGCTGGACGCCGAAGAAGTGGAAGTCGACCCGGCGGCCTTGGATGGGTTCCCGCTGAAGATGATTCACCGCTACGAGGTGTTTCCGCTGGAACGCAATGAGAATTGGATCCGCTTGGCGGTCAGCAACCCATTTTCGTTTGGAGCGTTCGACACGATCGCCACCGCGCTGTCGCTGGAAGTCCGCCCGGTGGTCGCGACGCCCGAAACCGTCCGCCAATTGATCAAGCAAAACCTGGGCGTGGGTGCCGAAACGATCGACGGCCTGATCGCGATGCAGCGACAGCAGAGCGGCGATGTCCAAATGCTCGAAGAGTTGCAACTCGACGGGTCCGAGGACGCAGAAGCGGCCGCGCAAGCGTCGGTCGTCCGGCTGGTCAACGAAATCCTCAGTGAAGCCGTCGAGACGCGAGCCAGTGACATTCACATCGAGGCCCAAGAGAATCGACTGAAACTGCGATACCGGATCGACGGTGTGCTGCAACGGCAAAGTGTGCCGCAAGAGATGAATCAATTTCAGGCGGCGATCGTCAGTCGCTTGAAGATCATGTCCAAGATGAACATCGCGGAAAAACGAGTGCCGCAAGACGGCCGCATCAAATTGCGAGTGGCCGGACGCGAGGTCGATTTGCGGGTCTCGATCATTCCGATGTTGCACGGCGAAGGCGTCGTGATGCGGGTGCTCGATAAATCGAACCTCAGTTTGTCGTTGCGTGACATCGGAATGCCCGAAGACACGTATCAGAAATATCAAAAGCTGATTCGAATGCCGCACGGGATCGTGTTGGTCACCGGCCCGACGGGCAGCGGGAAAACGACCACGCTGTACAGTTCGCTCAATGAGATCAAATCCGAAGACACGAAGATCATCACGACGGAAGATCCGATCGAGTATCAACTCGAAGGCATCAATCAAATCCAAGTCCAACAAAAGGTTGGGTTGACGTTTGCTGCCTGCTTGCGAGCGATTCTGCGTCACGACCCGGACGTCGTGCTGATCGGTGAAATTCGCGACCTGGAAACAGCTGAGAACGCAACGCAAGCCTCGCTGACCGGTCACATGGTGTTCAGCACCTTGCACACCAACGATGCCGCTGGATCGTTCATGCGTTTGTGCGACATGGGCGTGGAACCATTCTTGGTCGCCAGCACGGTCGAGGGCGTCATGGCACAACGGTTGGTCCGGCGTCTGTGCTCCAGTTGTCGCCAAGAGTACACGCCCAACGTGGCGGAACTGCCAGACGATTTCCCTTTGGAAAAATTGAACGGTCCCCTGTACCAGCCACAGGGTTGTGAGCAATGCCGTGGCACGGGCTACAAAGGCCGGATGGGAATCTATGAACTGCTGGTCACGAACGAAAAAATTCGTGACCTGGCGACCCAACGCGCAGCATCCAATTTGATCAAGAAGGCCGCCATCGAAGCCGGCATGCAAACGCTGCGTAGCGATGGTTGGGAAAAAGTCTGCAGTGGATTGACGACCGTGGACGAAGTGCTTCGCGTCACCAAGGCGGACTGACAGGATGCCAGACTTCGCATATGTCGCAAAAACGGCGACGGGAGAACGGCGGGAAGGCACCATCGCCGCCCAAACACGCCGGGCAGCGATGCAACGATTGCGTCAGCAAACGCTGTACCCCGTCAGTGTTTCCGATGTGAAGCCTGCGATGGGAGACGTCACCCAGTTCCAGCTGCCCCAACGCATCAAGAAGGAACAGATCGCGGACCTCTGTACCCAGTTGGCGGACCTGCTGAACAACGGCGTCCCCATGTTGGAGGCCCTGTCGATTCTTGGCGAAGTCACGATCAACCCGCGATTGCAAGACGCTGCCAAACGGATCCACGACGCCGTCGCCGAAGGGGCAACCCTCGATCAAGCGATGGCAGCCGAACCCGCCATCTTCTCTGAACTGACGCTCAGCATGGTCCGGGCGGGGCAAGAGGGTGCGTTCTTAGAAGAGTCACTCCAACGAACCAGTGTGTTCTTGTGCAAGCAAGATGAGATGCGTTCCAAAATTGTCAGTGCTTTGGCCTACCCGATCATTCTGGGCGTCGTTGGCACCTTGATCACATCCTTGATGATGGTCTTTTTGGTACCCAAGTTCCAACCGTTCTTTGATCGTTTGGAAGCCACAGGATCTGGTCTGCCACTGATCACGGTGTTGTTGCTGGCGGTCAGTCACACGTTGCTCAACTACGGTTTGCTGTTGCCGATTCCGGTCATTGCAATTGTGTTTGGGCTCAAGAAATACTTGGCCTCCGACAGCGGACGCACGACCTGGGACACGTGGAAGTTAAAGATCCCCGTGCTGGGTGACATCTTTCATGACGCCGCCGTTTCACGCGCGTGCCGTGTGCTGGGGACGTTGCTTCGCAATGGCGTGCCACTACTGAAATCATTGAAGATCAGCAGTGAGTCAACCGGCAACCGCCTGCTGCAGCAGGCCATGCTGAAGTCGGCTGAGAACATCACCACCGGTGATACCTTGGCCAAACCATTGGCGGCGAGTGGATTGATTCCGCCTCAAGTCATGGCAATGATTCGCATCGCAGAAGAGTCCAACACGCTCGACGATGTGTTGGTCAAAATTGCCGACCGCATCGACGGCAAAGTGGAACGTCAACTGGAAGTGATGGTTCGAATGATCGAACCATTGATGCTGGTGTTGATTGGTGGCATGGTCATGTTTGTAATCGTGGGCGTGTTGCTGCCAGTCTTCGATTTAAATTCAACGGTTAACTAAAAAGGGAAATTCTTATGAAACGTCGAAGCACTCGCAAACGCAGCGGTTTCACGCTGTTGGAATTGATGATCGTGTTGATCATCTTGGTCGGATTGATCGCCATGGTGGGACCCCGACTGCTCGGGTCGCAACAGAAGGCGGACATCCGAACGGCGGAGGTCCAAATCGGCAACTTGGCCTCGGCACTGAAAATGTACGTGGTTGATATGAAGGTCTTTCCGGCAACCGAAGACGGCTTGGAAGCGCTTTTGAAAGCACCTGATGATGAGCGTCTCGCTCGCAAGTGGGCGGGCCCTTACATCGACGGCAGCAAGCTTCCGCTTGATCCTTGGGGCAACGACTTCGAATATGAATTCGATGCCGTCGAAGGTGGCAGCGATAGCTCGCAACCTGCTTTCCCGCGTATCTTCTCAATTGGTCCCGATGCCCAAGCGGGGACCGATGATGACATTGGAAACCAACCCGCTGAAGGCGAAGAGGAGTCGGAATTGTCCGACTCGAGCGACGCTTGAGGCCTCGCTCGTTTTGAAATGTCCCTGCAAGACCGGGTTCTCGCTGTTGGAACTCATGATCGTCTTGACGATCATGGTTGGGGTCGGTGCTGTCGCGTGGCCGAGCTTGCGAAGGCCGATGGCGGACAGCAGTGTGCAGCAAGCTGCCAATCTCTTGCGGGCTGAAATCTCCGATTGCAGACAAACCGCAGCGATTGAAGGGGAACCTCGTTTGATGCGATTCAGCGCCAACCAGCCCCTCGTTGCATCGGGGCACTGGGCCGACCTGGTCGCCGAACAATTGATCGGCGATCGTTCGCAAAGTGACACTGCCACTGATACAGAGCGAGAGCTCAAAACTTGGGAACTTCCCATCGACATCGTGATCGACGAAGTTCAGCTCGATCAACGCGCCTACGTCGTCGCCGATGAAACGTCGATGCCATCGGACGCGATCGATCTTGAGACGTCGACTTGGTACCTGCCGTTCTTGCCAAGCGGCCAAACGAGAGCGGCCATCATCGTGCTGCGTGACACTGCCACTCACAGTCGCGTGGCCCTCGAAATTGAAGCGGTCACGGGGATGATGCGAACGGCTCGTTTGTCACCCGCGACACCTGGCGATGCGTCGTCGAACGCCCCGCTACCGCCCCGCGATGGGGAGCTTTCCAATTGAACCCTCGACTGAATCTTCGGCGCAAACCACACAGCGGTCTCTCGTTGATGGAAATGGTGCTGGCCACCGCGTTGCTGGCCAGCAGCGGTGTCGCACTGTTCACCTTGGTGGGACAAGCGACCCAGTTGGCGCGGAGGGCCGAGGAGCGAACAGTGGCACTGCAAATGGCCCAGTCAACGATGGACGAGTTCCTTGCGACCGGATCGAACTCGGAGTTGGAGATGGAGGGCAGTTTTCCGTCGGATCCGCGTTGGCGCTATCGCATCGAACTCTCGGACGTGGAGGCAACGGATCAAAGTGAATCCAAGCTGAAGCGAATTGTCGTTTCGATTGATCGCACCAACGAACGAGGTGGGACGGCATCGGACACGGCAGTCGTGAGTCTGGTCCGCTGGACAAGCGCAACCAAGCCGCCCCGCCAATCGCCGAATGATTCGGTTTCACCAGAATCCTCAGACGGACTGCCACCAGATGCATTCCTACCTGACACACTGTCGCCGACAAGTTTGATGCAGGCGGATTCGATCACGCCATGAACAACGAAGAAGTTCGCCGCGGCGGCTACACGATCCTGGAACTGATGCTCTCGCTGATCTTGCTGGCTGCGCTGATGATGGTCGCTTGGTCGATCCTGGGGTCGTATCGCGACGCGGAGCAACGTGGATGGAATCAAGCCTATCAAATGCAGGTGATTCGCATCGCCCGGGATTGGCTGGACTCGGACGCGGCCAGTTTGATGGAACCTCGTGTTTCCATGAGTCCGTCGTCGACTCCCACACCGTCGTTTTCGTCACACCCCACGCAATTGCGGCCCTTCCAAGGGAACGAACTGGGCTTTGAGGTTGACTTGATTCCGTCATTCGATCCGTTGCCGTGGTTGGAAGCGGTCACCCAAGCGGAGGCCCCCCTGTCCACGACAACGCAAGCACGCAGTCGCGAAAATTCAAGCACCTCAATTGCACTGGATCCGCTCACCATCCATCACCTGCGTTACACGATCGTCCCCAGGGATGTGATCAGCGGCGCGGGACCCACGGATTCCGCGGAGGAACTCTTTGACGTGCAGCGGGAACTGGTTCCGGTTGATCGCTGGTCGAAAGCCTCCGCTTCGTCATCTGAAAAGGAGTTGACGATGGCTGACCTGTACCGGGTTCCCGATGAGGAACGGCCAATTGAATCCGCTGCCGATGGCGCGACGTTGGCGACCAGCATTCGTAATCTCGTTGCTCCCCGTTTTCGCTACAGCGATGGCGCCCAATGGCTGGGCCAATGGGACAGCCAATTGAAAGGTGGGTTGCCACGCGCGATTGAACTGAGCTTCGATTTGCCATCCGCATCAACCTCTTACGAAACGGTCGTCCCAGAAGAAGACGAAGCGGATGAATTCGTCGCGGAGGACTTTGCGGACATGGTGATGTCGTCCGAACCAGTCGCAACGATCGATGAGAGTTCCTCCAGCGGCGAGGATGACGCACTCATCCGCGACGTTCGAATCGTAGTGTTCATCGCAGGCAGCCGGCTCCCAGGCAGTCTTCTAGGTGATCCGCATGAATAGGCCGCGAAACGGAACGGCTCTGTTGGTGGTCATGGTGATCGTGACCATGGTGGCGTTGGCTGCGTATGGATTCAACCAGCAGATGGCCGACGCCTACCGATCCAGCAAGCTGCAAATCGAACGGGCTCAAGCTCGGTTGACGGTCATGAGTGCAATCGAAGCACTGCAATCCACGTTGGAACAACCTCGTGGCAGCCGTTTGTCCTGGCATCGGGAACCGGCGGCGTTGTTCACAGGGGTATCGCTGCGAGAAAATGCCAGCCAGACAGAAGACGTCGAGCCGGAATGGATGTTTTCCGTGTTGTCGCCCGCGGATCCTGCTGCGGTGGGAACTTCCATGGAGCTCGCCAAGGCATGGCGGTTCGGACTCACCAATGAATCCTCCAAGATCAACTTGTTGGCACTCAACCAGTGGGAAGCGGCGGTCCCCGGGCAGGCGAAAAAGACCCTGATGAATTTGCCGGGGATGGACCTGGCGATGGCGCAAGCCTTGATGAATGCCTATGGGATCGTTGACACGGCACCGGCGAGTGCCATGAGTCTGAGCGATCGTATTGGTGCGTTCTCCGATGAGCAGGGATCCGATGGCGTTTCATCATCCGGTGGAGATGACGCTGACGAGCGGATTCGCCAGTGGGCAAATCGCTGGACCGGCGGCGACTGGGACATGAACTACCAGCTGGATTCGCTTGAGCAAAACCTGTTGGAGGAGCAAACATCTTTGGGAGCAACGGGCTCAATCGAGGGGACGGCCAATGCGAGGCCGGTTGCCTGGCGAGACCATCTGACATTTGACAGTGGACAACGGAACGAAAGCCTCACCGGTCAACCAAGGGTTTTCTTGAACGGGGCGAACCTGCAAAAGCTTCACCAGGACTTGCTGGCGATTTGGCCGGCCGATTGGGCGAACTTTGTGATCGCCGTGCGGCAGTTTGGCGTCCGCGGGCAATCGTCCTCTCGGACTGGTACCTCGTCGGTAACCGCCGCTGAGTGGACACCGGACTTTTCGATCCCCGCGTCCGTGCGAATTGCGAGTCCTTTGGAGTTGGCAAATGCGACGGTCGAGGTTTCCCAGGCCAATGAGAAACCATTCTCAATCCGCAGCCCGTTCTCGGATGACTTTGGCGACCGCAGTAACTACATTAGGAGTCTGGTTGACGATGTGACGGTTCATCCCAGTCGCGTGATCGTTGGCCAAGTCGACGTGATGGAGGCTCCCCGCCCCGTCTTGCTAGGCATTCCGACGATCACCCCTGAAATCGTCGATCAAATCATCGAGCGACGTGCGTCTCAAACGGGTTCGGTTTCACCGACCGATACGAACGTCTCGCGGGACACAATTGCTTGGCTATTGATTGAAAACGTCGTCGACTTACCCACCTTTATCAAACTCCAGCCCTGGATCACCGTTGGAGGCGATTGCTACCACGCTCAGATCGTTGCCTTTCGAGACCCTTTCACGCCGACGTTCCGTTGCACTGTGACGCTGGACGGGTCGGCCCCTCATGTCGCCCTGCGAAGTCTTCGCCAGTGGGATGCGTGGGGAAAGGGTTTCACTTTCGACGAATTGCGTGGTGAGCTTTCGCCAAACCCACCCTTGGATCATGCCGGTTCCCACCTTCCTTAGCCGCTTGCCCTTCCTTCACTCGTTCGCCGCACCCTCCAAACGCGGTCCGATCGTGGTCGCTTCGTGGGACCAGGTGAACGTGTATTTCCTCGTGGTGAGGGAACGCAAAGACGGGTTGGCTGCGGTTGCTTGGGGGACCCTCGCCCGGGAGGCGGAGCAGCCTGCTCTGGCCGTTCTTCAGCAACAGCTCACTGCCAGCAAAATCACAGCCTCCCGTTTGGTGTTGTTGCTACCGCGGACGGATCTGGAGATGACGACGGTTGAGATCCCGCCGGCCGACGCATCTGAAGTTGCGGCGTTGATCCGAGCCGAAGTGGAACAATTGATTGGCGATGGAGATCACGAGTTGGTCGTTGACTATCGACTGCTTGATGGCGCGACGTCGCCGATGGTCGCAGTCGCGGAAACAGCCTCCGACGCCAGTGAAGCCGATGAAAAACAAGTGGGCGAACCCAAACGCTCGCAAACGGCGGCTGCCTTCTCGCTGGAACAAAGTCAGCTGAACGCCTGGACTGATTCAGTCGCTCAAACGGGACTGCAACTCGCCGCGTTCACTTCCCGACAAACCGCGCCCCTGTATCAACTTCGGCAGCAACGCGTCTTCCGTTCGTCCTTGTCTGTGCTGATTGTGGTGTATGAGGGCGAGGTTGAATTGTCCTTTCTTCGCGGCAGTCGCTTGGCTTCGTTGCGAACCTTCCGGGCCAGCAGTCATGATGCGGGAGCGTTGACCGATCAAATTCAATTGGAAGTGCAACGCAGCATTTCATTGATGGATTTTGTCGCTCCAGGCGAAATGCCAGAGATGCTGGTGTTGGTTCGAGGTCCGCGTGACGCGCTGCCTGAGGGCACCGGCCAGCGACTTGGCAGCGACTCCGACACCGACCCATTGCTCACGCTTTGCGACTCACTCAATGCACGCCCGGTGACACTGGGGATCCCAGTCGATGCGAGCAGCGAGCAGACGCCTGATGACGATGCCCTCGCTCCGGACCCCGTGCTGGCGGCCGCCGCATCGGTGTTTCAAGAACATCATTTGGCGGTTGACTTGGTCCACCCCAAGGTTCCGCCCGTGCCACCCAATCCGATGCGTCGGTGGATGGCAATCGCGACCTTGGCTGTGGTTAGTTTGGGAATCGGGGCTTACACGTTGCTCAGCGATGTCCAGGCGTTGAAGACCCTGGTGGACGACAAAAAACAGGAATTGGTCGAAGCGGATCGGGTCGCGGCCAAAATGCAAGAGAAGGCCGACGAGACTCGGTTGGTCCAGCAATGGCTTGGCGACCAAGTCGATTGGCTTGCCCAGTTGCAGCGTTTATCCAGCCGTTTCCCCGAAGGCCAGCTTGCCAATGTGCGGCGTTTGTCCGCCGCGGCCGATGGCAGCACGGGCGTGATTGATATCTCGGTGCAAGTGAACGATCCCAACCGCGTTGCCGAATTGGAAAATGCACTCCGCGATGCCAAGTTCTCAATCACAAGCAAACGAGTCAGCGAGCAAACCAACAACGAAGAGTACCCTTGGCAGTTCGAAGCCAGGATCGCGTTTCCCATCACACCCGTCGACGAGCGAGAAGAAGAGATCTTCACGCAACCCGCTGGAATCATTCCCCCGCAGGAAGTCGAGTCCTCCGCGGAATCCGCGTCCCCCGTTGCCAGTCCATTGCCAGAACAATCTGCGGTGCCTGAACAAACCGATGCGTCCGAGCAGTCCACGCCCGCGGACGATCCGAAAACTGATTTGTCAGAGGTTTCCTCATGAACGCCAACCGTCGAACAATGTTTCTGGCGGCCGGAGGAATCGCGGTGATTTTGATGTTCGCGATCGACACCAGTTACCAGTCTCTGATCGAGCAACCAAGCCAACGCTATGAAGGTCAACTGAAATCCGTCGAGTCGAAATTGCAAGACGCCAACCGGTCCCAGATCACCGGCCGGCGATTGGCCAACCAATTGGATGGATTCGCATCGCGGGCGCTCCCGTATGATCCAGCGCTGGCTCGATCCAGCTACCAAGATTGGCTCTTGAAACTCGTCGAACAACATCAAATGGAATCGGCCTCCGTTGACGCCGACACACCGCGTCCGATCGAAGTCCGGTCACGCACCGCCAAGCGAAAGTCCAACCTCATCGGCCATCGGATTGGATTCTCACTTCGCGCTCGGACCACACTGGATCACCTGACCGATTTCTTGCATGGCTTTCACCGTTCGGCGCAGCTCCACAAGATTCGTAGCTTCTCTGTGACTCCCCTGGTCAATGGCAACCAATTGGAACTGAATCTGGCGATCGAGACGTTGTCGCTGGAGTCGACCGAGCGAGAAGGGGATCTTTCAACCTTGGTTCGTAGCGAGCAAACCTACCCACCGCGTGAAGACTACAACCAATTTGTCAGCCGCAACTTGTTTGCGAAGGGATTCTCCAAGTCACTCGGGCAAGTCCGTCTGAACGCAATCACGCAAAACCGCGGCGGTCAATCGGAAGGGTGGTTTTCGGTTGGGTCACCACCTCGAACACAAATCATCGGACAAGACGAATCGCTGGACCTGCCGCTGCACACCGTGCAGGTCAAGTCATTTGAGGAAGACCGCGTTGCTTTGAGCGTCAACGAATTTGATTGCTGGCTTTCGCTTGGACAATCGCTGGGCGATGTCTTGGGGCATCCGGCACCCGCATCCGTCGAAACACTCCAGGAAGTGGAACAACCATGATCACCCCCGCCCCCTCCATGTCACGTCTTGTCGCCATTTCTGCGATCATCGTGTTGACCAGCCTGTCGATCACAGAAACCGCTCAAGCCCAATTGTTCGGCGCCAGGACACTCGGGCAACCGCTCACGAGACGGCCCTCGGTCAGCCAGGGTGCGCCGCCAGCGATGGAATCGGCGGGGTCGGTTGAAGGCAGTGAACGCTTCCTGCGTGGCAATCGTTCGCGGGACGAATTTGTGGGGCCCAGTCGTGGTACTCAACAGGGATTCATTGGCAGTGACCAAGCCATCGGTGTCGGCCGCGTCCGTACATCGGTCGAATCGCTTCGCGAACCACCCGATCGCTCGGCCCAGATCAATCAGCCTGTTCCGCCGCTTGCCGCCGGAGCCATGTACTACCCGCAATTGTCGATCTCCGTTTCTGAGATGGCCGATGAAGCGTACGTCTCAGCGGTCATTCTTAAACGTGACGAAAAGCTGGCGGCCAGATTGAGTCACGTCGCTGGCTCTGCGATTCAAATCTCGTATCAAGGCAACCGGGCGATCTTGAGTGGCATCGTTGAGTCGGAGGCGGTTGCTGAAAAACTCCGGGTTTTGGCGTCCTTTGAACCGCACATTGACGAGATTGAATGCCAGTTTTGGACCCGACAAGCCCTCATTCGCCACTGATCCCAACTCGTTCCCAGGCTCCCGCCTGGGAACGCAATGCGTCGCAGGCTCCGCCTGCCGTTTCGCGGATATGAGGCAGGAGCCTCCAAGGCAGTGTGTCCCCAGGCAGAGCCCGGGGACAAGGTTGAACGAGCTCGTTCCCAGGCTCCCGCCTGGGAACGCAATGCGTCGCAGGCTCCGCCTGCCGATTCGCGGATATGAGGCAGGAGCCTCCAAGGCAGTGTGTCTCCAGGCAGAGCCCGGGGACAAGGTTGAACGAGCTCGTTCCCAGGCTCCCGCCTGGGATCGCGATGCCTCGCAGGCTCCGCCTGCCGTTTCGCGGATATGAGGCAGGAGCCTCCAAGGCAGTGTGTCCCCAGGCAGAGCCTGGGGACAAGGTTGAACGAGCTCGTTCCCAGGCTCCCGCCTGGGAACGCAATGGCTCGCAGGCTCCCGCCTGCTGACTCGTGGATGTGAGGCAGGAGCCTCCAAGGCAGTGTGTCCCCAGGCAGAGCCCGGGGACAAGGTTGAACGAGCTCGTTCCCAGGCTCCCGCCTGGGAACGCAATGGCTCGCAGGCTCCGCCTGCCGATTCGCGGATGTGAGGCAGGAGCCTCCAAGGCAGTGTGTCTCCAGGCAGAGCCCGGGGACAAGGTTGAACGAGCTTCCGTTTCCCTCGGAACCTCGCGATGCCTAGTTGGAAGCTGCCAGCACGCCGTGTGGGTCGAGCACGAATTTTTTGGCGGCGCCTTGGTCAAAAGCAGCGTAGCCTTGCACGGCTTCTTCCAGTGGGATCACCGTCGCGTTGACGGCGTTCGCGATTTGACAACGATCGTGCAAGATCGCCATCATCAGCCCTCGGTTGTACTTCATGACCGGGCACTGGCCGGTGGTGAAGTGCAAGGACTTGGCCCAGCCCAATCCGATGCGGAGGGAAAGATTGCCGGTTCGGGCCGCTTCGTCGACCCCGCCTGGATCATCGGTCACGTACAAGCCAGGAATTCCGACGCCGCCTGCCACACGGGTGACCTCCATCACTTGGTTGAGAACCGTGGCGGGTTTCTCGACGCCCGAATCTCCGCCGTGGCCGCGGGCTTCAAAGCCGACGCAGTCGACGGCACAATCCACTTCTCGCTCACCCAAGATCGGCTCGATCATGTCGGGCAGGGAGGCGTCGGTTTTCAGGTCAACCGTTTCGCAGCCGAACGATCGGGCTTGAGCGAGTCTTTCCTCGATCATGTCGCCGACAATCACCACCGCTGCGCCGAGCAACTGGGCCGCGTGAGCACATGCAAGTCCCACGGGCCCTGCCCCGGCAACGTAGACGGTACTGCCTGTCGTCACCCCCGCGGTGTAGGCGCCGTGATACCCGGTCGGAAAAATGTCAGACAGCATCGTCAGGTCGCGGATCTTGGCGAGTGCCTGATCGCGATCGGGAAACGCGAGCAAGTTCCAGTCAGCGTAGGGAACCATCACGTAGCGGGATTGGCCGCCGATCCATCCGCCCATGTCGACGTAACCATACGCTGCGCCAGGGCGGTCAGGGTTAACGTTTTCGCAAACGCCCGTGTCACCTTCCTTGCAGCAACGGCAGCGACCACAAGCGATGTTGAACGGCACGCTACAGATATCACCCTTTTTGATGAACTCCACGTCGCGCCCGGCCTCAACGACCTCGCCAGTGATCTCGTGCCCGAGAACCATGCCGGCCGGGGCAGTTGTGCGTCCGCGGACCATGTGTTGATCGGAGCCGCAGATGTTCGTGGAGATCACTTTCAAGATCACCCCGTGGTGGCACTGCCGAGTCTTCCCTCGATAGCTGAGTTCCAATTTGGGATCGTCGATGGATTGGACATCGACCTTCCCGTCACCAAGATAAACAACACCTTTGTTACCTGTCATCGACTCACGCCTTGGGGAAAATGGTGTGGAGAGCGGGTCCCAGGGCGACCGTAGCGATGTTGAACGGGGGCTGGAGGACCTTTGGGGTAGTGGGAGTCTAGCAGGTTCGCTTGCTGCGATGGGCTGAGCCAATGATTCAACCGCAGCACCTGCGAGCTCCTAAATTGGGTCGGTTTCCAGGCGGTGAATTCACCCCCAGCCAATAGACGAGTCCCGCGACAGACGAGGGCAACTCTTCAGGGAGGAGTTGTCACATTGGGATCTTGGAAGTTGGTCGCAGGTGCGTTTGTGTCGCTGCCGGACAGACCGTGGTCCAGTGCTGACGGACCACTTGGTAACGGGCGGTCACCAGTGCTGCGAGCAAACACAGCCCCACCCATCCGATCCGTTGCTGTTTCGGAGCAAGTTTCCCCCGGCGTAATTTCATCAGCGTTGCCGCGAAGAGCAGGATGGGCAGCGCGATGCAGCCAATCACGATTTGAGCGTTGTCGTCTGCGAATCCCCAGAAAGCCTTGCTCGACTGGATTCCCGCTTCCGCAACCACAATGCTCGCAACCAACAACGCGATGGCTCCGTCCCCAGGACGAAAACGTTCCAGCAAAGCGGCGGGAAAGAGAGCGTTTGGGCCCGCCATCACGACAACGATCATCCAGAACGACCAGTGATCGGTGTACCCATTGTGATCAGCTTGAAAGGCGTTTGCGGAAATGGGGGACCCGTAAATTCCCGCGCCAGCAACCAACCAGAGAAGACCGGCAAGTCCCGTCAGGATTCCAAAGCCCAACAAGAACCGAACGAAAGCCTGGTAGCTCGCAGGCCTGGGCTCGATCTCGCCGGCCACCTTGTTCGACGTCATTGGAAGATCCTCGCACGAGTTTATTGCCGACCAAATCAAGCCGGACCAAGCCGAAGGCTGTTCAGGCAGTTTCCAACGTTACCCGCGTCTCCGGCGGTGTTCGCTCCGCTCGACCGGCGGCTACTTGCGGCAACGCCTCCGGCGTAAAAAACGGCGTGCTATCAACAGTTCGTCACCTCGGTCAGTGCGTCATTTGTTTCTCACGCGTTCGCTTAGCTTTCGCTGGGAACTGCTGCGTCCTCGTTTGATTCTGATTCTGGCTCGTCTGCTGCTTCTTCGGACGGTTCTTTGACGCGGTTGATTGCGAAGCTCAGGATGCTGCCTCTCATTCCTTCGAATTTGATCGTTGTCGACGCATTGGCTTGGCCCGCATCTCCTGCGAGCAAAGCGTTGACAATCAGTCCTTCGTCTTCGCTGATTCGGTTGTCGACATCGGTGATGGTCACGGTCGCGTTTTTGCCGAGCCAAGTGTCCGTTCGGTCGACCGCCTGACTCCACAAGTCGTCGGTCGCGATCTCGATGAAGGAATCATGCATGAGTGGCTTCAATGCTTCGAAATCTTGTTCGAGCAACTTGTTGAAGAAGCTCTCTGTTCGTTCGCGGTACAATGCGTCGCTCGCTGGACCCGTGAACCAGTCATCGTTGAGTTTGTCGGGTTCGATTTTAAACGTGATCAATTGGTCGTTTTGGAAAACGAATTCAGAATTTGCGACGCCGTTTGCAAACACCATGTCGCCAGACGTGGTCACCAGGGTTTGGCCGGGACTGCCTTCAAAGTTGATTTTGAAGTTGGATCCTGTTTCGAATTTGCACTCGCCCATCACGGCGTTGATCTCTTTCATCCAGGCCAGCATCACCGGTGCATCGACTTTCTCCCGAAGCGACGGTTCACAAAGATCGAGGAACGCGTCGGCGTCTTCTGCCACAATCGATTCAAAAACCGGGCGTTGATAGGCCTGGCTGGAACTGTTTGCGAAATAGAGGCCAACGCCACAGAGAACCAACAACAAAAAACCGGCGCCCAGGATGGCGACAATGATCCATTTCAACATGGTCTGTTCCCCACTAAAACTTGCGTCCGTTGGCTTTGGACGCTTGGAATGTTAGAAGTCGAGCGCGTGATTCTCTCGCCTTCCAGCTTGCAAACCAGGAATTCGCGGGACAATCACCATCAAGGCTCCCAAGGATAGTCGGTTCGAGGACCCCAACCAGGGGTGGTCTCGGCCCTCCAGGCATGGCGTTCCGTTGGCACTTGTGCCAATCCAGCCGCTTTCCACGCCGTGGCTTGTCGACCGAACCGTGAGGAAGCTCGGTCATCCTTGAACTGCGTTTCAGAAACCGCCACCACCGAGTGCTTGGTAGGCGTTGATGATCGCACTGAGTTCTTCTTGCTTGGTATCGATCAGCAACATCTTGGCTTCCATCAACTCTCGCTGGGCAAGCAGCACTTCGACGTACTCCACGCGAGCATTTTGGAACAGTTTGCCGGCACTGTCGACGGATTCTTCCAACGACTGAAGTTGTTGCTTCTTGATCTCGATGCTGCTGCGATAGTTGTCGACTTTGGAGACCAGGTTGACCACTTCCACGTGCGCTTCCAGCACCGTTTGTTGGTAGTTGTAGATGCTCTGCAACTGAACCGCGTTTGCCGTCCGGTAGTCAGCCTGGATCGCGCGTTTGTTGATCAGTGGGCCCACAATGTCTCCCGCGACGCTGTAGATGAGCGATTCCGGTGTTCGGAACAAATACCCTGTCGCGAACGCGTTCCAGCCAAGGCCACCGGTCAGCGTGAGTGAGGGATAGAAGCGAGCGCGAGCAACTTTGATGTCCAAACCTGCGGCGACGACCTGGCGTTCTGCCTCGCGAATGTCGGCTCGGTTTTGCAACAGTTCCGATGGGACGCCTGAACTCAGCGTTTGCATGTTCAGATCAATGAAGTTCACTTCGGTTCGGTCCACGTGTTGTGGATAGCGACCGACCAAGAAGTTGATTCGGTTCTCAGCTTCAACGATCTCTTGAGCGATGACGGCTCGTTCGCTCTCGTTCTTATGCACCTCGGCTTGGAAACGTTGAACGGCCAGTTGATTGCCGCGACCGGCTTCCTTCATCGCATTGGAAATATCCAGGCTCCGTTGTTGAATCTCGATCGTCTTTTCGAGTGTCAACATCCGGTTGTCGAGTGCCAGCAGCTCGTAGTAGTTGTCGGCGACTTCGGCGACCAAGCGGGTGATGATGTAGTTTCGTCCCTCTTGGGTCGCCAAGTACCGCATGGCAGCCGCGTTTTGGGCATTCCGCAATCGTTTCCAGATGTCCACTTCCCACGACACATTGGCGGCGACCAAGAAGTCCGGGAGCGGATCAGGAAAGCCTCGTCCGGGGGCGACCTCGAGTTGTTCTTCTACAGCGCCGTCTCGCGTGTGCCGGCCCGACTTTTCGACCCCAGCACCGACCCCCGCGGTCACGAAAGGTCGATACTCGCCGCTGCGGGCATAGGTTTCATTGCAGGCAATTTGAATTTCCTCTGACAGGATTCTCAGTTCTTGGTTTCCAACCATTGCCTGAGTGATCAGGTCCAGCAAATACGGGTCAGTGTAGAACACGCTTTGCGGCAATTGAGCTGAGTTCTGGAGCGTTGAAATGCCGAAGTTCAAGTCCGCTTCATCGTAAATCAAGTGGTCGCCAGACTCGTCGATCACCGAGGAAGAAACGGTTTGCGTGGGAGCATTTGCCAGTTCGATCTTGGCTGGCTGATTCGATTGCCGTTCTGCAGCGTCGACCGCTTCCTGGACAAGCGAAGACGGTTCGGGGGCGAAATTCGTGGATTGGATGTAGCTCGCGAACGTTTTCGGCTCTTCGTCGGTTTTCGCGGACACCAATTGGGTGTTGGTAGGCGAAAGCTTGCGAGCCTCTTGGGATTCGTCAGGCTCAGCCGTCTCCACGAAGGAGGCCGTCTCAACCAGCGGTGTGATTTCGCTGGGGACACCAGAATCGTTCGCCACGGTTGGATTGCTGGTGGAGTCCATGCCGTTGTTCCAGTTGTAATGCTGGGGCATGGAAGGTCCTGGTTTGGAACCTCGTAGGCCAGGGATGCCGCATCCGGGAAACGCCAGCAATGAGCCGCAGATCAAGGCAGCGATGGAGGCACGTTTGGAAGAGTGGTTGCGTGAAGCGTGCGTCGTTGGATGGTTCATGTTCGTCCTTGATGAACTGGCGGGGATCGGCATCCTGCCGAAACGTGTTCTAGAGTCCGCGTTGACTGACGCGTTGTCACATCACTGGGAAGCGATGACGCAGCAGGGTCAATTTGATCGGTAGGTGGAGTTTCGTCGTTGATCGGGAGAGCGATCGACGCTTTCGTCCCTCTGAGCGAATTGTGCCAACATTTGCAGATCAGTCCTTCGGACTCCGGCGGCTTTGCCGGCGAGTCCGGTTGAGAGGCATGTGGCAGACATTCCCAATGCAGCGTTTTGGCGGATTGATCAGTGTTCCCGTTCGAAGATTTCGCTGAGAGGTTGGTCGTGTTCGTCGCGAATCAGAGTTCGACCGTCGGCCATTTTTGCGAAGAGGTAGTAGAGTCCTGGGATCACCAAGACGCCAACCAGCGTGCCCAGCAACATGCCACCGACTGCCGTCGTTCCGATCGTGCGGTTTCCGATGGCTCCAGGCCCGGTGGCTCGCACCAGTGGGATCAGACCTGCGATGAAGGCGAACGAAGTCATCAGAATGGGGCGAAAGCGCAGTTTGCCGCCTTCGATGCCCGCTTCCATGATGCTCAAGCCTTCCTGCCGTCGCTGGACCGCGAATTCAATGATCAGGATGGCGTTCTTTCCGAGCAGACCGACCAACATCACCAATCCGATTTGACAGTACACGTCGTTGGCCAGTCCCATGGATTGAAGGAAGGCAAATGAACCGAAAATGCCCACGGGCAGTGACGTCAACACGGCCAACGGAATGAGGAAGCTTTCGTATTGGCCCACCAACACCATGTACACGAAGATCACCACAATCAGGAAAATGTAGACCGCTGTGTTGCCCGATTTGGCTTCGTCGTATGACAAGCCTTGCCAGTCAATGTCGAACCCGTTGGGGAGGGTTTCTTCGGCGACTTGTTTGATCGCCGCGATCGCTTCGCCACTGCTGTATCCGGATGCTGGTGCGCCTTGGATGGGAGCGGTTGGGTAGAGGTTGTAGCGGCTGATTTCGTTCAGGCCCTGCTTCTTCTCAATTCGCATGAACGCGGAGTAAGGCACCATCTCGCCATCCTCGTTTTTCACGAACATGTTGTCGAGGTCTTCCGGGTAGCGACGGAATTTGGGTTGGGCTTGGACGTAGACCTTGTAGAACTGCCCGAAACGCACGAAGCCTTGTTCCCAGGTGCTGCCGATCACAATGGACAGATTGGCCATCGCGTCTTTGATGGACACGCCCTTCTGCATCGCGACATCGTTGTCGATGATGACTTCATATTGCGGGTAGTTGGCGGCGAAGAACGTGAACAATCCTTTGAGCTCAGGCCGCTTGCTCAGGGCTGCCATGAACTCGTCGGTGACTTGGCCCAACGCGGCGTAGTCGCCGCTGTTGGTTTTATCGAGCAAGTTGACCGAGAACCCACCGGCGGCACCAAAACCAGGAACGGCAGGCGGTTCGAAAAATTCGAGTTTGACGTTGGCAATGTCCGTCCCGCGTTCCTCTAATTCTTCAATGATCTCTCGCGATGTCAGTTCCCGGTCCGCCCACGGTTTCAGGTTGATGATGCAGGTACCAGCGTTCGAACCGCGGCCCTCGGTCAGGACCTCGTAACCGGCGATCGAGGAAACCGAGGTGACTTCATCCATTTGTTTGCAAATCGATTGCAGTTCATGGCACTTTGAGTTGGTGTATTCAAGTGTCGAACCAGGTGGTGTTTGCACAATGCCGTAGATCATTCCTTGGTCTTCCAGCGGAATGAACCCCGTTGGCAAGACTTGGTTGACGACCAAAATGCCATATCCGAATACCGCGATCACCGCGATCGTCACCACTCGGCGACTGATGATGTGACGGAGCACACGAGCGTAGCCACCCGTGACGGATTCGACGCCACGATCAAAACCATGCAGAAACAGACCGATCGGGCTGCGCTTCTTCGCACCCCCATCGAAACCCGAGAATGCGGCACGGAACGAAAACACAGCTAGCAAAGCAACGACGCCCGCGATGATGTCGATCCGCGTGTCCGTCAACTCCATCTGTTCTGAGAGGACTTCGTGAACCAATTCAATGTGCAATAGGAAGTGGACTCCCGTTCCGACGGCGATGCCCAGCAAGAGGCTGACCAACGCCCGCAGAACAAACGCGTATCGACCGGCGACTTTTTGAATCCCGCGATTCAAGAGACCGAGGATGCCGCGTTGGACGTTGTCATCCAGCGGTTTCAAAATCATCGCACACAACACCGGCGTCAACGACAATGCGACGACCCCCGAGATCACGATTGCCATCGCCATCGTCAATGCGAACTGACGATAGAACACGCCGACCGGACCAGTCATGAACGTGACGGGAATGAAGACAGCGGTCATGACCAAGGTGATCGCGATGATTGCCCCGCTGATTTCCTGGACCACCTCTTGGGTCGCTTGATAGGGACCAAGGTGCTTTGCGTGCATCTTTTCGTGGACCGCTTCGACCACGACGATGGCGTCATCCACCACGACCCCAATGGCGAGCACGAGTGCAAACAGCGTGATCAGGTTGATCGACATGCCAAACATCAGCATGAAGAAGAACGTGCCAATCAAGGACACGGGAACCGCCAGTGTGGGGATCAACGTGCTGCGGAAGTCACCGAGGAACAGATACACGACCAACGACACCAGAATGAACGCCTCGAAAAGCGTGTGCAGCACCTTTTCGATCGAGGCGTCCAGGAAGTTCGAGACATCGTAGGTGACGGCGTAGTCCATCCCAGGGGGAAATTGTTTTGCTTTGATGTCTTCGACCTTCGCCTTGACCTGTTCGATCACGTCCGCTGCGTTGGATCCCGGTGTTTGTTTCAACACGATGGCCGCGGCGGGCAGTCCATCAATGTCGGAGTACAAGTCATAAAACGAGGAGCCGAGTGAGATCGTGGCAACGTCTGTTAAACGCAGGATTTCGCCCTCGGGACTGGCTCGGAGGATGATCTGCTCGTATTCCTCGGGTGTCGTGTAGCGGCCGACCCAAGTCAGCACGTATTCCAGCGTTTGGGATGTCGTGCCGGTTGCTTGGCCAAGTCGTCCAGGCGTGCCGATCATGCTTTGATCGGCCAAAGCCTCCATCACGTCTTCGGCATCAACGTGGTAAGCACGCATGCGGTCGAGATCCAGTTCGACACGCATTGCATACGAACGGTTCCCCAGAATGGATGCGAAACCCACCCCAGGAATGCGTTTGATTTCGTTCAGGATGTTGACGGTGGAGTAGTTGTAGAGGTAGTTCTGATCCACGCTTTCGTCGGTGCTGAACACGTTCACGTACATCAGCATGCTGCTCATGTTTTGCATCACGATGATGCCTTCGCGTTCCACGATAGGTGGCAGGTTGTTCTTGACCATCTGAACGCGATTGTTCACGTTCATCACGGCGACGTCGGGATCGGTGCCGGGTTCGAAGATCACCTGAATTGTGCCCTCCCCCGCACTGGTCGCGTCGCTGAGCATGTACCGCATGTTGGGAACGCCGTTGATGGCTTGTTCCAAAATCACCATCGTCGAGTCGATCAGGATCTTGGCACTCGCACCGGGGTACGACACCGAGACCCGGACGCTCGGCGGCGCGACGGAGGGGAACTGCGAAATCGGCAGGACGTTGATCGCCAGTCCACCCATGAACAGGATCAGCAGCGAGATGACGATGGCGAGGGCGGGCCGGTGAAGAAATTTTTCAAACATGTTGCGAACAAGGTGCTGGCATGACGAGCACCGTCATGGTGCTCGCGGGGTGTGATTGGTGGGAGCGGTTGCCGACGCCGTCAACGGTTGAGACCCAATGGCTCGGCAATGGCGGCCGGCGATTCTTGTTGGCCGAGATGTGGCCCGGATCGACGGGGCCGACTCAGTGGCAGGCGATGCCCGCTATTCGGCGTGATACTTGAGGTTGTCGAGCACGGTGTCTGGATCTTGGAATTCGTATTCCACCGTTTCGCCATCGCGAACTTGCAAGATGCCTTCGAGCACGATCTTTTCGTCGGGTTGCAATCCTTCGGCGATCAAGAAGATGTCATCCTTTTCGTTTTGAATCACGATTTCGCGTTGATGCACAACGTTGTCCGCGTCGAGCACGAAGGCGTACTTCTTGGCCAGAATTTCAAACGTCGCTCGTTGAGGAATCACGACGGCGTTCTTCGCAATCTGATTGATCAGCACCGTGCCGGTTTGACCGTGGCGAAGCAGTCCAGTTGGATTGGGGAAATCGGCACGAAATGCGATGTTGCCTGTTTCGTTGTCAAAGTCCGCTTCGATCGCTCCAATCCTGCCGGGCTGGTCGAAGAGTTTGTGATTGGCCAATCGGAGTTGCACGTTCAATGCGTCTGGATTTTGGCCGGCGTTCATCGCCTCTTGATATTCCAAGTAGCGAGATTCAGGAACATTGAAATAGACCCACATCAGGCTGTTGTCGGACATCGTGGTCAGCATCGCACCTTCCTCGACCAAACTGCCTTCTTGTTCGTGCAGTCGATCGACGATGCCATCGAATGGGGCTTTGATGTTGGCAAAGTTCACCTCTGCCTGAGCCAGTTTGACATTCGCGACGGCTTTCGCCAGTTTGGCTTCTGCCAACTTGAGTTCTTGGGTGGAGACGATGTTTTGTTGGACCAACTTTTGAGTGTTGTCGAACTCGACTTGAGCAAGCTGTGCTTCGGCCCTGTCAGCGTCCAGTTTGGCTTCGTAGATCGTGGGCAGGATATGGAAGAGTGACTGCCCCTTGGTCACCGCTTGGCCTTCGTTGACGTGGATGTCCTTCAGATAGCCACCTTCCAGGGCACACACTTCGATGTGTCGACGCGAATGAATCTGGCAAACGTATTGCCGAGTCAGCGTGACATCGCGGGCCACGGGGCTGGTCACGACAATTTTGTGTTGAGCGTGATGCTCGCCGGATGCGTGAGGCTGCTCCTCATGGTGTCCATCGGAATGTTCTGCGTGGGCATGGCCCTCATCGGAGGACGGGGCCGTCACCACATTGGCGAGTGGGACGGAAGACGTTTGGGCCCATTCTCCGCAACCCGCCAGGAAGCATGAGAAGGAGGCGAAGAGGAGCAAGTGGAACAATTTGGTGTGCATGGATCGGTTGGATTTGTTCATGTCTGGAAGGCGTTCGCGTGATGCACCGTCGTGGATGGGGGGCGTTGAGACAGGCTTGCGAAACACTGGTTTCGGTTGAGCGTCGAAGGTGAGGTGCTGCAGGTGAGATCGATGATCTGCCTGCGAGGTCGGACAAAGCACGGGGTGTGCCGAAGCGCGAAGGGACCTTCCGCCGGCGGAGTTGAGATTGAGAAAACCCCGTGATTCACGGGCGAAAACAATTCTCGGCGGAATGCCGAGTTTCAGCATGCCGAAATTTGTCTGCAATCAGGTTCATGACGTCTGCAGGAAACTGCAGGCATTGAGAGTGCCATGGGGTGGTGCCTATGTGTGCCCCGAATGAACTGTCGAGGTCAGCCGAAGGGTGCCAGGACCGGGAGGTTGAACGCCACGGTCTGAATCCTTCCTCAGAAGTGGCAGCTCCAAGTTTCCATCCCGCCCAACGAAGAGGGTGAGAGACGCGAAAACATTCGCTCAGCGTTGAGGAAGATGCCACCAGGATGCCGGCGACTATCCGGCGTTGGTGGTGAGAGAGGAAGTCCGATGTTGGCTCCACATTTGGTGCAGAAAACGACATTCGTGCGGCGTTGCTGACTCTCGTTCCAAGTTCTGCCACTGCCCAGCCCTGCCAGTGAAGGCTACGTACTCGGGCCGAACACCCATCAGAGAGTCCAACCAAGACGGTTCACACCAAACCGTCACGACGGATTGTTCGGCCTCGACGATGGAATCGTCGATTGAAATGAGTCTGTACTTCATCTCAGCAACCACCCTGCTTGGCGAACTTTTCTATCAAGCGGCGAGCGGAATCGACGACGATCTCAGCTGCTTCTTCCAGGGAAACGATTCCGACATTCAAAACCAAATCGTAAAGATGCGGGTCCGATTCGTCTTGATGGAAATGTCCGCGAATGTAGTTCTGCCTTTGCCGGTCTTTGTTCGCGACCCAGTGGCGTGCTTCTTTCTCGGAAAGATCGTGTTGCGACATCACCCGTTGAATCCGGGAATTTAGCGGGGCGACGACGCGGACGGACAACCCTTGTTCGGGCGGGAGGAGGTACTTCGCGCCTCGACCAACAATGACGACGTTCCCGTGGGATGCCGCCAGCAAAACCAGTTTGGAAACGCGGTGCGTGTAGGTGGACTCTGAAAATCCCAACCCACCAATGCGAGAGGTCAAGATTTCGCTGAGCCAGTTTTCGTGCTTCTCATCGACGCGTTGAATCAAGCACCGCGGAGTCCCGTAGTGTTGTTCCATGAAGTCGACAATCTCGTTGTCCAGCAGGTCCCAGTGCAATTTCTCAGCGACCAAGCCAGCCAGTTCGCTGCCGCCTGCACCGGCTTCTCGCGAAATCGTGATGAAGGGGCCTAACCGTTTGCTGGTGTCTGCTTGGGACGCTTCGTCTTGGTTGTGTTCCGCATGGATCCACTTCAAAACTCTTTCGTCGGCACGGCGTTCAATGGCTGGGACTCGGACACTCATCGGAGGTGGGCCTGATCGATTGGAGGATCGAAATTGTGAGGGCTCGACCAAAATGCAATTGACGGACCGACGGCAACATTTCTTGGTCGCGGTCGGTGCCCTCATCCAGCCATTCCCGGTGCGAAGTGATTTCCCGGGGCTCGTTTGGTAGGCGAGATCAGGTCAACAAACATGCAAGGTTTTGCATGAAAGATGCAGTGGATTGCATCGGAACGAGGGATAGCCCTTTGGAATGGGGCATTCATCTGTGTGACGGGCTGAACAGGTCGCCAACTCAAAGAAAAAAGAAACTCACGCTTTGCCGTGCGGCGATGCGTTTCACGTTGAGATTTGTTGTTTGTCTTTGTTCGTGGATGAGATAGATGAAGAAGATTTCATCTCTTTGGTCTGACGTTTGCCTAGGAGAGAACGCGGTCACTTCGAGCCTGGTTTGAACTCAGCCGAACGATCGAGCGTGTGGGGAACACGCCGCCTTCCATCTGCAAACACCTGAACCTCCTGAAAAGTCGAAGCCAACTTGGAAATGGAAAACGAACTTCATCTTTTGATCGTCGACGACGAGCCGAACATCCGCTCTGGCTTGGCTCGTGGGCTTGAAAAGATCTGCGATCACATCGAAACGGCCGCTTCCGTCAACGAAGCTTTGGATAAGTTTGTCGCGGGAAGTTTTCAATTGGTCATCGCCGATGTGAAAATGCCAGGCGATCGTGATGGACTCGACCTTCTCCGATGGATCAAGCATCGCGATCCGAGCGTCATGTCCATCATCATCACTGCCAATGGAACAGTGGAAACGGCAGTCGATGCAATGAAATGGGGAGCGTTTGATTTCATCACCAAACCGGTGGATCTCAACCTTATCCGCCAGCAGGTTACGAAAGCAGCGGAACACCACCGGCTGCAACACGAAAATCACCAGTTGAAGGAGAAGTTAGCCGAAGCCGGTGAGTTGTCAGGCATCGTTGGCAATTGCGACGAGTTCCAGAATCTACTCAAACAAGTGCGGCAGGTGGCGTCAACGGATGCGACCGTTCTGATTCAAGGTGAAAGCGGGACGGGCAAGGAATTGATCGCTCGGGCGATCCATGATCTGAGTGCGCGCTCGAAAGACCCCTTTGTTGCGGTCAACTTGGGGGCTCTTCCCGAAAGTCTGTTGGAAAGTGAAATGTTCGGGCACGAGAAGGGCGCGTTCACGGGAGCGTCCCGACAGAAGCCCGGCTGCTTTGAACAAGCCGGCAATGGGACGTTGTTTCTAGACGAGATCACAGAAATCCCTGCCAAGAGCCAAGTGGACCTGCTGCGGGTGTTGGAAACGGGACAATTCGCTCGCGTCGGCGGCGAGCAGATGCTGCAATCGAACGCGAGAATTATTTCCGCAACCAATCGCGATGCGATGACGTTGGTCCAAGACGGATCGTTTCGCGATGATCTGTTCTACCGATTGAACATCGTTCCCATCGAGGTGCCGCCGCTAAGGAGCCGTCGCGAAGACATTCCGTTGTTGGTCGAACACTTCCTAACTCGGTTTTGCACTCGGCATCGACGTTCGATGAAGTCACTGACGCCTGAGGCGATGGAAGCGTTGATGGCTTCGGATTGGCCGGGCAACGTTCGCCAACTCCGCAACCATATCGAGCGAATCGTGGTCACGGTGGGGGGCGAAACCATCGGACGAAACGATCTCCCTGAAGAGCATCAACGTCAGAGTGTTTCGCCGTGCAACGCGATTCGCACGTTGAACGAGATCACTGAAATGGCGGAACGAACCGGGATCGAGTCCGCTCTAACAGCGAAAGATTTTCACCGCGAGCGAACCGCGAAAGCGCTGGGGATCAGTGTGCGAACGTTGCACTACAAAATGAACCGCTACGGGCTTCACTGAACGAGCAACAGAGTAGAACAGTTGTCCCCAACTGTTCCGTCGGGCAACGCTCAATGCCCAAGCTTCATTGCGACCGTGTCCACTCCCCACGGTTCGCGTCATGCTGCTCGACGACATCCACACGTTCCACGTCGGCCCCGTCCGGGGCGACGTCGGTCGATCTCGCTTGACGTTCGCCGGATTAAATCCGGTCGAGCAAGTCGGACTTCTTGCGATTGAATTCTTCTTGGGTGATGTAGCCTTTGTCGAGCAATCCGCCCAAGCGATCGAGTGTGTCGAACACGTTGCCAGAATCCGGGGACGAGGATGCGGAGGTGCCATTTGGATTGGCCGACGCTTCGTTTGGTGCAGGGGTCGGCTCGGGCTGGACATTGGCAGCGGGTGGGGCCGGCGCTGGGCTTGGGGGAGCTTGCGGCGCTTCAACGATTCCGTTTCGACTGACAATCGGAAGCGACGAAAGCGGAACGACTCCAAATTGGCTCGTGAAGGTGATCGACCCGTCGCCCGATTGTTGTTGGCTGAAGCCACCGATGTTGTGTTGCAGCGTGTCGTACAGCCACACGTCGTCGCCCGTTGCCACGGCCAATCGATGAGCATCGGCAAAGTACGCGTATCGCATTTGGTTCTGTGATCCGCTGGCGGAAGGCGATCCCAACTCTTGGGGCCACCAATTGCGTCGTGGGTCCGGTGCGAAGAGGCTGTTCGAAGCCGACCCTCCACCGGCCTGCTGATCTTGGTAGTTCGAGCCACCGCTTTGGCTTTGCGATTGGAACACGCCACTGCTCGTTCCAGTTTGATTCTCGGCGATCGAACGAGCGCAATCTTCACAGAGGGCCGAAACGCGGTACTTCAGATTCTGATTGAACATGTCACCAATCATCATCATTCCCCCCGCCATCCATTGGCCCGATCCGCCAAACTCGGGATGGGAGAACTGGGCCATGCTTCCGTTGCCGTTGTAAACAGCGGTCAACATGTGGCTGACGGCATCCACGGAGAATCCGTGGCGATTGGAAAGTGTTTGGGCGATTTGCTGGCCCATGGACGAAAGTGGCAACACGGGAGACTCGCAGGAAACACAGGTGGAAAAAGACAGAGAACAAATTCTACGTCGTGATTGTCAACCAATTCGCCTCAACTTCCTAGTCCAGCCCTTTTGTGACGCCGATTATGCCGGCTTGAAACCCTGCTGGGTGTCCTCGCCCCCAGGATTTCGTGACCAGGCATCCCCAATCGTGACGGGATGGGTGGCTTGATCTTCAACCCAAATCGGATGGGAGTGTGACGTTTGGTCGCGGGGTTCGTCCTGATAATCGTAGGCGAGTCCTGTTTCGCTACGATTTGCGAAGCTCCGGCTCGCCCGCCACTTCTCTTCTTCTCAAGTGCCGCGCGAGGAATATCATGCCATTCCGTTGGAATCGTTGGATCGGAACATCGAAATCAGCTCGTATTCGGAAACGGCGGCGACAATCGACTTGTCGCAGATTGCGGTCGGAGAATCTGGAAACTCGGAATCTTCTGGCCGCCAATCTTTTTCACAACGAAGCGATGCCGGAAGACGTCAACGAAGACGATCAGGTCACGGCGATCGATGCACTGACGATCATCAATCGGATGAACCGCGAGCAATCCGGTGAAGTCGCAGGCGATGTCGGCCGCGGGCAAATGACGGATGTCAACAACGACGGTCGCAACAGTGCCCTAGATGCTTTGATGGTGGTCAACCGTTTGAATCGCGAGCAGCTTGAGGATCGCGATTCAGGATCGCGGGACACTGGGGCGGAAACCAAAGACCAAACGGATGCCGAGGACACCACCGGCGGTGATTCGGCGACGGATGAATCGACGACGGACGATCAAGCGGATTCAGAGATTGAGTTGACGGGTGACGCGGTTCTTGATTGGAACAACTTGTTCAACGAGCTGACCGCCAACAGCGCGGACAATCAAAACCCGGGGTACGCTTCTCGAGCAATGGCGATGTTGAATGTGGCTATCTACGACTCCGTTGCGATTGCATCCGGAGATTCCGATCTCGCTTTTTATGAATATGATTCTTCGTTGACGAAGTCATCCAGCGATGTTTCGTCGCAAGCGGCCGCATCCAGTGCCGCACACTCCGTTCTGAGTTCGCTGTATCCGGAGCAACAAGAATCGATTGATTCGTTTTACGCGGATGTGCTGGCGACCTACAGCCAAGATTCGGAAACAGAAGCTGGGCTGGTGCTTGGTGCGGAAGTTGGAAGCACCGTGATCGAGAATCGTGTGGATGATGGAGCCGACGCGATCGTGGAGTACACCTACACCGACGAAGCGGGAGCATTTCAATCGGACCCACTGAATCCAGACGTGCCGGTTTGGGGACCGGGATGGGGCGAGGTCGATCCATTCGCGATCTCGGATGCGGACGCCTACACACCGGAATCACCTCCGGCTTTGACCAGCGAAGAATACGCGGCTTCCTACAACGAAGTGAAGGAACTGGGAGCGGTCGACAGTGTCACTCGAACAGCCGACCAAACTGAAGCGGGAATTTTTTGGGCCTATGACCGAGAAGGTTTGGGCACTCCCTTGTCATTGTTCAACGACATCCTCGAAACGGTCGCGGTGCAAGAAGGCAACTCGTTGGAAGAGAACGCCGCCCTCTTCGCTCAGGCTTCTGTCGCGATGGCCGATGCGGCGGTCGTTGCGTGGACTACCAAATTCGAAGAGGAGTTTTGGCGTCCTGTCACGGCTATCCAAGACGGCGATGCCGATGGAAACGCTTTGACAGAGGGCGATCCCGAATGGACCGCATTGGGGGCTCCCGACGGGGGCGATGACATCGTTGGCTTCACACCTCAGTTCCCAACCTATATCTCCGGTCACGCGACTTTTGGCGGAGCCTTGTTCGGGACACTGCAAGAATTCTATGGAACGGATGACATTTCCTTCACGGTCGCGTCGGAAGAACTTGAGATTCTGTTGGATGATCCCGAGTTGCAGGCGGCCTACGGATTGGATCTCGACGATGCTGAGCGAACATTCGATTCATTCAGTGAGGCCATGGCAGAAAATGGACGCAGTCGCGTCTACTTGGGAATCCACTTTGATTTCGACGATTTGGTCGGGCAGGAAGTTGGTCAGATGATTGCCGCCTCGGTCGCATCGGAATTCACCGTGGCGACACCGGATGATGATTCCACAGGCAAGGGCGTTGAGGTTGAACAGCTTGCCACGTTGGACCGAGAGAATCAGCCAAATCGTGATGACTCTGGCCGCACTGCTTTGGGGAATCCTGAATCGACGATTGCAAAAACGACCCAGTTGCCTCTCGAAGATGGATCCTCGCGAGATGAACTGAATCGTCGGTCCGAGGAGGACCAGCGACTCGCTGCGGTCGATCATATCTTCGCAGAGAACCGTTTGATCTAACGGATGCGTTGAAACGCAATGTGTGAAACGAGCGAGGTACGCAGACGCAACCGGACATCTCCTGATCAGCCGTTTGCACCGCTTGCGTGTCGGACTTTTGCACCGGTTGCGTGTCGGACTTTTGTTGAACGCCGAAACAGCTCTTGTTTCGGGAGGCGGCTGCCTGCTTCGACGACGCGATCCAATCAGTTCGGGTCGTTTCCAGACTGAAGAAGGTCTTCCATGATTGAGGCGATGTCGGTCGTCTCATATAGCGTTTCGACCATTGAGACATACTGCTTGGTGAAGCGTTCGTTTTGAATCAAATCCCCAAACACCTCGGTGACTTCGAGGAACGAAAGGGGATCCTTACGCGTCGCCGCGGCTGCCTGATGAAGTGGCTGTTTCAACTCGTCGATGATCTCGAGCGGGTTGCCGTGTTGATCGACCTGTTTGTCACTGTAGAAACACCAAGCGGCGATGACCAACGTCGCGAGTTCAATGCGGCCTCCGCGAGCCAGGTTGTCCTGGATCGTGGGAATCAAAAAGACCGGTAGCTTGCTCGAGCTTTCCAAGCAAATTCGCGAGAGCGCATCTTTGATATTTGGATTGCCAAAGCGTTCCAGCAGTGTGTCTTTGTAGGTTTCGAGATCAATCCCCTCGACTTCATCCAGCACCGGTGTCACTTCGGCGTCCATGAACTGCCGAAGGTAAGTTGCAAACAGAGGGTCGCCGACGCATCCGTCGATCGTGCGGTGGCCATGAATTGATCCGAGGATCCCGAGCACCGAGTGGCCCGCGTTGAGCAACCGAAGCTTCATCTTCTCGTAGGGGCCGACGTCGGGAACAAACTGGGCACCGACGGATTCCCAGGCGGGACGCCCGGCTGAAAAGTGATCTTCCACGACCCACTGGCAAAATGGTTCGCATGTCACCGGCCACTCGTCGCAAAGTTGATGTTCCTGGACCAAGTAGTCCATGTCGTCTTGAGTGGTGACTGGAGTGATGCGGTCGACCATCGCGTTGGGAAAGCAAACGTTCGATTCAATCCAAGTTGCCAATTCGGGATCCTGCTTGCGTGCGAAACCAAGCACCGTTTTGCGAGTCAAGTCTCCGTTGTGTTGGATGTTGTCGCAGGACTGGATCGTGAACGCGGGTAGGTTGCGAGCGCGACGACGCTTGAGCGCTTCGGTCAGAAAGCCAAACACCAATTTGGGCGTGGTCGGGTTTTGGAGGTCATGCTGGGCATCGGGATGATTCCAGTTGAACTCGCCCGTTGCAGCGTCGATGTTGTAGCCACCTTCGGTGATCGTGAGAGAAACGATTTGCGTGTCGGGACTGGCCATTTGCTCGATCACCGACTCGGGATCATGGCATCCCAGCAAGAAGTCCACGATCGAACCGATCACGCGGCTTTCGACGGTTCCGTTGGGATGTCGAATGATCAACGTGTAGAGGTAGTCTTGTCGCTTCAGCACGGAGGCAATTTTTTCGTCCGCTTCACGCAGGCCGACCCCGCAGATGCCCCAATCGGATGACCTGTCGTTGCGCAACAGTTCATCTGTGTAAAACGCCTCGTGCGAACGATGGAATCCTCCGACGCCGACGTGCACAATTCTCGGTTTCAGTCGACTGCGGTCGTATTGTGGCGCCGAAACCTGTGAATTCAGCTGCGCTAGGTTGGCTTCGTTCAGTGGTGTCAGCGAGGCGTTCGCGCCAATGGGTGACGTTTGACGGGTCATGTTGTTTCAACCGAGTTGACTAGTTGTCGTGCTGTGGATTGAGGGCTTTGAAGCGATGCAAAACCCAGTAGGCGGTCGCGAAATACGAAATCGTCAACACAAATGCCCAAGTGTAAAATAGGTCGCGGTTGGAGGTGTAGGTCCGCATGTCGGGACTTTGAAACATCACCTTCAACGCCAGCAGCAAAATGAGAGCCAAGCAAACACGGGAGATCCAGCGCAGGACAAGGGATTGCCGGGATGGATCTTCGACAGGGTCCCCTTCCACCAAAGCTTGCTCACGTTGGAATTCGCGAATGTCTTCGTTCAGGATTCGCTCTTTTTCTTCCTCTTCGGGATACTTCTCCGCCGCCCCGTAAAGCTTGGCTAGGAAAGTATAGAGCAGGATGGTGAACAGCCAGGTGGGCAGAAACAGGTAGTAAAACGACATCACTTCGAAGGCGTTCAAACCAAAGCCGAAGATCAGCCCGGCGGTCCAGGAGGCGATGGCCGGGACGCTGTGGGGCAGGTTGCGATACTGGGCCCAGTACCGAGTGAAGCCGATGCGAGGGAACACGACATGTTCTGCGAAAACGATGCCGCCCACGGGAACGACCAACAGGCCAGCGTAAGTCAGCAGCGGCAGAATTTGCCGGAAAACGAACGGGAAGCAAGCAACCGCGACCGTCACACAGCCCACCGTGAACGTGACCATCTTGCGCGATCGTTTGTGGAAGATTGCCTGCGCCGCCAAACCCGCCCGGTAGAGATTCGCGTTGGCGGTGGTCCAGCCAGCGACAATCACGATGACGTATCCCGACATGCCCAGTGCACGAAAAGCAACGTCGCCGGGATCCAGTTCAACAATGGTGGATTTCAACAGCACGGCGGCACCGGCGCCCATGATGCCCGAGGCTATCCAAGCGATGTAGTGTCCGAACAGCATGCCGGCGCTGGTGCACAATCCATAAATTGATTTTTTGGCGTAACGCAACAACGCCATGTCAATCAGACCAAAGTGCGTGATCGTGTTGGCGGCCCAAGCGAAACCAGCGACTTCCCACAAACCGATGCCAGGTTTGCCAGCGGCATTGGTTCCCGTCCAGATCGAATCGTCCCCAATCAACAAGAAGTCGCTGAAACCATTGAGTGTGGTTCGGCCCAAAACCGATTCTGCCAACGCGGGAAACAACACCAACGCGCCGCTGACAAACATCACGACCAGCCAGGGACCACACAAACCTGAGAATTCGGCGACGGCGTTGAAGCCGTACATCGCGACCAGCACCACGATCATGCCGACCGCGACCACCACGGCAACGAAAAGTGAATCGGTCGGGTACCACTGCAATTGCGGTGGAATGTTGAACAGCAACCGGACGGCGGTGCAAGACACCGTGATCATTGCCGCGGAGATCACGGTGAAAATCAGGACGTTGGCCCAGTTGTAGAGCCGAGTCATTGACTCGCCGGCGATCTTTTCCAGGTACGTGTAAAGACTCAGTCGAGTCTGCACGGCGATCGGCGTCGTGATCAGGGTCCAACTGAGGATCGCCAAAATGTTGCCAATCAACAGCCCGATCAAAATGTCACGCGTGGAGGCTCCCATCGCAACAAACGTGGCCCCGATCACAAATTCAGTCGCGGCAACATGCTCTCCCGCATACAAGCCCACAAAGTGTGGCCAGCGATGAAGACGGTGCACCGGAACCGGCAATTGCTCCTGCTTCATTTGAGCAATCATTTGTCGGTTCGTTTCAGTACTCATTCGTGGTGCTCATCAAATCGGATTTGGCCGTGTGCCTGCATTCTATCCATTCACACAGTATGAGAGGAGGCTTCCCTGCCATCGTGTCACGAAAAAGGTGTCAGGTACCTTTTTGGTTGACTGGGGAAGGTTGAGCGATAGCGTGAGGAATGACAGCGACCGTTCGCCCCTCACGAATTGAGTCATTCCCATGCCACGTGCTCCACGAGCCGATGCCGCCGGGCATCTCTATCACGTCCTGAACCGCGCCAATCGCCGAGCGACGATCTTCAAGAAGCAGCAGGATTACGCGGCGTTTGAGTCCATTCTGGCGGACGCATTGTCAAAAGACGACGTGGAATTGTTCTCCTACTGCTTGATGCCGAACCATTGGCACCTGGTTTTGCGGCCCAAACAAGATGGTGGAATGAGCCGGTTTGTGCATTGGCTCACGCTCACCCACACTCAGCGATACAACGCGCACTACGAAACGGTGGGGGAAGGGCATCTGTACCAGGGCCGGTACAAGAGTTTCCCGATTCAGGACGACGAGCACTTTTTGACGGTGTGCCGCTACGTCGAACGCAACGCCATGACCGCCGGATATTGCGAGCGTCCTGAAGACTGGCGCTGGGGAAGTCTGGCTCGTTGGAAACACGGGTCGGTCAAGGAGAAGTCGTTGCTGGCATCTTGGCCGATCGCTCGCTGCACGCGTTGGTGCGACCATGTTGCGACCAAACTGTCCGCCAAAGAACAAAGAAAATTGGACTTTTCTGTGAAGCGGGGGACTCCCTTTGGAGAAGAGAACTGGGTGGAAACGACGGCCCGCCGGTTTGATTTGGAGATGACCATGCGACCCCGAGGCCGTCCTCGCAAATTCAGGACGAGTGAAGAGGGAAGTTACCCAGTCCTCCAAAAAGGTACCTGACACCTTTGTGGGAGGATGGGGCGGTTGGAGGGGTTGTTTGGGAAGTGGTGATCTGTTTTGGGATTTGTTGCATGGGGGCGAGGGAGCTTCTGCCGGGGGATTTTGAGCGTGTCGCGTCGCATTCGCACGGTGGCGAGTGTGTTGAGAGTTCAGTGTGTGACAGGAACGCACGATTTGTGCTGGAGGCAACATGGGTTTGGCGTCGGGTGATGCCAGATTTGCGTTTGAGTGGGGCTTGGCAATTTGTGTCGATCGTGGACGCGGAATCGCAGGCGTGACGCGGGGCTGGCCGATTCGCATCATTAAGGAAACAAGGACATGTTTGAGTTGGCCGGCATCGTGAACCGGTCAGCCGTTGTGTCATCGTCACAGGAGATGGATCGTGAATTGCGTTTGGAAGGCCTCGGCTCTGGCCGTCGTCATGGGGTGTTGTTTGACGTCGTTTGCTTCAGCCGGGCAATCCAGTGGTTGTGATCCATTGGGGCTGGTCGGGTGCGATGCAGTGAGTTGCGACGAGTTTGGTTGCGACGGCGATGGATGTGACTCGTTTTGTGATTCCGTGGCATGCCGCGGTTGCAAAGCGGCTGGGTGTCTGGCTTCATTGAAGCAACACCTGCGTCCAAGCGATCATTGCTTCGATGATTTCATCAGCCCGATGATCGACTTTGTTCACTTTGAAGACCCTCGCAACTTGACGGAACTGCGTCCAATCTTTGTGACGCATCAATTCCCCGCGACGCTCGGTCCTGGGAACATTCCTGCGGGCGGTTCGGTACAACTGTTTGCGTTGCAGTTCCGCGTGGCTTTGACCGAACGACTCAGCTTGATTGCGGTCAAAGATGGATACATCTTGGACAATAGCGAAGGGACGTTGGACACGCTGTTGTTGGATTCCGGATGGGCGGATGTCACGGCGGGTTTGAAGTACAACTTCATTCGCGACACGCAATCGGGAACGTTGCTGTCCGGCGGTTTCACCTACGAAATCCCACTCGGCAGCAAACAATCGTCTCAGGCTGTCGGCGATGGTGAATTCCACTTCTTCGCCACCGGTGGTCAGCGATTGCTGGGTGGCAACGCTCACATTCTGAGCTCATTTGGCTGGCAATTGCCGGTTGATCAATCGGTTCAAAGCACCACGGTTCATTGGAACAATCACTTTGACGTGAAGGTGACTGACCGGGTTTACCTGTTCACCGAAAACTCGTGGTGGCACTGGGTGGACGAAGCCGAGAACGGTTTGGCACTGGGCGTCTCAGGACAAGACCTGCTCAACTTGGGTGCGACCGATGTCGAAGGCAATGACTTGGTCACGCACAATGTCGGCATGAAGTTCAAACCCAGCGGAAACATCGAAGCGGGGGTCGCGTACGAGTTCCCCCTGACTGCTTTCAAAGACGTTTTGGAAGACCGAGTGACCGTCGACATGATCTTCCGTTATTGATCCACGTCGTGGTTCGATCCAGTGACATGGCTTGATTGAGTCGCAACGCGTTTTAACTGTGATTGCAAAGAGGGCGATGGTGATTGATTCACCATCGCCCTCTTTTCGTTGAAATAAGCAGACGGGCAGGAGACTTCGGGTAGGTGAACCGTTTGTCGGTGAAGAAGAACCTGGCTGTTGGCCATCGAAAGGGACAACGTGTCCGTGAACTTCTCGCGGCCAGGCTAGGGAGTGACGGTCCAGGATTCCTGGTGTTGAAACCCGTCGAGCGTGCCCTGGCCAGTCACCCACATCAAGGGGATCTGAAAGTAAGCCGCACGGTAGTCGCCGTGCAAATCGGTGTCGAACTCGACGCCGGGATCGACGTGGTAGCTGATGAAGTTCCCATCGGATTGTCCGAAGTATTGCAGTTTGGTTTTGGTGCGGTCGTGAATGATGGCGGATGACGTGTCCAGAGGGATCCAGCCGACGCCTTGTGCGTAGAACTCCGCGATCACGTGGTACTGGTAATACGGTTGATCATTGATGGTTTCCCCTTGGGTCGCCGAAATCGCCCAGCGACCTGACAAAATTCGTGCCGGCACACCTTCGCTTCGCATCACCGTGGCAAAAAGCGTCGAGAGACCGCCACAGTCCGTTGCATTGGACTGGCACAACAGGGATGCGGTTCTGTCCTCGCTCGGGACGTACGAATATTGGTACGAGTTGGCCAATTTTTGAAACACTCGTTGAGCGAACCGGACTTCGCCTTCGGTCCGGAGTCGTCGGAACCGATTCTTGACTTTCCATTCCTGGAAGGCTGCGGATCGGTAGTCGTATTCCGGTGTCGGACGCAAGAAGTTTTGGCGGTCGTTTTCGGACAGCGGTTCGACTGGGGGCTTCACCGAGGTGGCTCGTTTATTGAAAGTCAACGAACGGGCGAACAGTTGCAGTTCATCATCGCAGCGGAATTTCGCGTTGCGATGTTGAGACTCATCCGTGACCTCAATCCGGCATCGACGGATGGGGCGTTGAAAAACCGATTTGTCTGCAATCATCTCACTGGCCGGTGCAGTGGTGGAGTGAATTCGTTTTTGGCCGGGTAAATCCGGTGGCTCCGGCATCGCGAAGACCCATGCTTTGGCTTGCAGGGACGGCGTGTCGACTTCGAACGTGATCGTTGCCGTGACTCGTTTGCCGGGCGTTCGAACAATCGAGAAACCTTGGTTGAGCCCACTGGGAATCTCCGGCAAGGCATCGATGGCTTCTTGCTGAGTCGTCGACCGCCCTTCGGTGACTGGAGCCTGGGCGAGCAAGTCAATCGGATGCAGCAAACATGCCACTGGAAACGTCCAGAGAACGACGACCGAAGCCAAATGTCGCGAAAATGTGGGCAAACGCATGGGCGGGGAGGATGGCATTGCAGTGGATGGATGGAAGGGAGATTGTCACGCGGGACGAACTGGTCGAATGCCGAATGAGCGGAGCGGTGGATGCCAAGAGCAGTTTACTCGACAGACGCAGGCTGCTGCTTTTCGTTGACACAGAGCATCAAGACGAATGTGGTAAAACCGAACAGGGGGGCGTTCGAAGGAATGAGATCACGCGAATTCTGCTGTCTGAGGAAGACTGGCGACTCGCTGTGCAGCAAGCAGGTGGTTGGGAATCTGCCACTGCGACCGTTGGTTGGGAACGCTGACGTTGTCTGCCCCCAACTCAGGTTTGAATCGATCGTTTGGGTTGGAGCTTCGCTTTCGTTCATTCCTCGATGGGAGCAACGGGAGGTTGCCTGCGCATGGCTTTCGAATCTGCTAGATTGTCCCTCGAGCAACAACCAAGGCGAACTGCGAAGGGAACTCGAGTGAAATTGCGAATCGGATTGATCGGATTGGGCGATCAATGGCAATCCATGCACCGGCCGGCGCTGCGGATGCTGGGGGATCGATTCGATGTTCGTGCGATCTATTGCAACGTGTCAAAGTTAGCCGAATCGGCGGTCTCGGAGTTTCAGGCGGACCCTGTCGACGGGTACCAAGCACTGGTGACGCGGGATGACATCGACGCGGTGTTGGTGCTTGAGAATTCCTGGCTGCGTTTTCTTCCTGCCACGGCGGCATGTCGCGCGGGGAAGGCGGTCTATTGGGCCAGCGATTTGGACTTCGATCCGGTTCGCGACCAAGATTTCAAGTCCTGCGTGCAGGATTCTGGCGTGGCGTTCATGGCGGGATTGCCCCGTCGCTTTTCTCCCGCAACCCTGCGTTTGAAAGAATTGATCGCGACGAATTTGGGATCGCCGCGGTTGATCTTTTGTCACAAGCGGTTGAGTTTGGAAGACGCCCCTTTGAAACGTCGTGACCAAATCACCCGGCGAGGGATGGAGGGCAATCTCGGCGACGATTCGCGAGTCGATCCAGAAGAGATCCGTGCCCGGATGACTCGGACCGAAATGATGCAGTTGATCGATTGGTGTTGCTACGTGGTGGGGGAGCGGCCGGTCAGCGTGATGTCGGCCAACCATTCCGAGGACGAAGCGGCGGACTACCAAGCTTTGAGCATGCTGTTTGAAGATTCCAGTTCGGCTCGCACTTCTCGCGATCGATTTTCAACCGGAACGCACGTCTCGAGCGAGAATGGGGCGACATCCACCAACGGAAGTTCCATGGATTCTTCCGCGGTGTCGGAGAGTCCCCGACGATCCAGTGGAAGTGGTGGCGTCACCGCTCAAGTCAGTTGCGGGAGTTACATCCCGGCTCAGTGGCGAGAAGCGATTGGTTTCCGGCCGCCCGCCGCGATGCAGGTGTGCTGTGAAAACGGCGTGGCTTTTATCGATTTGCCAGGCACGTTGGTTTGGTTTGACGACGCGGGTCGGCATCAAGAGTTCTTAGAAGGGGAGTCCCCCGTGGGCGAAAAGATGCTGGGCCAGTTTCATCGTGCCGTGACCAGTTTGGTTCGCAACTTGAGCGGGCTGGAAGACGCCTTCAACGCGGCGGCGATCCTGAAAGGGGCTCGAACGAGTTTACGAGAAGGAAGACGCGTGGATTTGAGGGATTTGGCATGACTGATTTGCCAACGACCAGCAAGAAGGATCAACCCGCCTTTGGTTGCGTGGTGTATGTCCAGCGAACGGCCAGTGGTCGCACGCGGGGTCGCGTTGCGAACTTGGAGGGGATCGAAACGGAAGGCGGCAGCGAGCGCGATGTGCTGGCGACGATCGTTCGCGATGTGCGAGCTCGGATCAGCGAGCACATGGGACGTGAAGAGGACGTGCCGTGGTTGGATCCGCCGGCGGAGAAGTTGCCCGATGAGGTCAAGCGGTTTCTGCCGCTGCACCTGTAGAGGAGGCCGCGAATGGAAAAGCGTTTCCATTTCAGCTGGCTTGGAAGCCCATCGTACGGGACGCGAACCGGAGGATCCTTCGGTGACCGGGCGGCGAACAACTGCCGTCGCTCCGCGACTTGGGGACTTCTGTGTGATGGGCGGAGGACCTTGGGTTGAAAACCCAAGGCTATCGGCTGTCGTCGCTCCGCGACTGGGGATCGGTGCCGGACGTTCTAATAACCGCGGAGCGGTGACAGTTGTCAGCCTCGGGTTTTCAACCCGAGGTCTTGGGCGTCACCCCCCTTGCTCGACAAGCCGCGGAGCGGCGACAGGTGGCGAGTGATGAGATGGGGGATTGATTGAAAAAGTGAAATTGACAATTGTAAATTGAAAAATGCGGGAGTTTGCGGCGAGGATGGCGACCAAACTAGGGAGCATTGGGCGCCAGGCGGCGGACAACTGTCGTCGCTCCGCGACTTGGGGACTTCTGTGTGATGGGCGGATATCCTTGGGTTGAAAACCCAAGGCTATCGGCTGCCGTCGCTCCGCGACTGGTGATCGGTGTCGGACGTTCTAAGCAGGTCGGCAGGAGTGATCAAGCACAATCATGTGAGCCGTTTGGGCGTTCGCCCCGGTTGTGCGTGAAAACCGTGGCTAACGCCARCGGCTCACATACCCGATGACACCTGCGTACCTGCTTAGCGATAGCGGCTCAGAAAAGCGGCCGCCGTGTCCGCAACCCAAATGGCATCGCCGGGGTGTCGGATCAGCAAGTGGTCGGCCCCGGAAAGAGTCACCACGCTGCAACTGGACCGCTCGTTCTCACCGCCAATCAAACTGGCAATTCGCAGCGCATGGTCGTAACCCACGGTTTCGTCCGTGGGTGAATGAAAGACCATGACCTGGGCCTCCACCTTGGGCAATTGATCCGCGAGTTGGTGTGAGCGAAAATCCTCCAGCATCTCTCGCCGGATGCTCCAACGCCGGCCGCCAATCTCAACTTCACCGATTCCCTCTTCCTGAATCTTCGGATCCATTCGATCGAGCAAATTCGCGAGGTGAACGGTGTCACTGGGAGCCGCGATGGCAACAACCGCTTGCAAGGTTGATGGACGCGCCGCTTCATCCGAGGCAATCGCAAGCGACGCGGCACCACCAAAGCTGTGCCCGATCAAGCCGGTCACGGCCCCCACCTCGGATCCCGCAAACTGAATCGCCGCTTGCACGTCCGCTTGGTTGGAAGTGAAGTGAGTGCGAGAGAAATCGCCGTCGCTGCCGCCGAGCCCAGTCAGGTCGTACCGCAAAACAGCGACACCCAGCTCCGCCAAACGTCGCGAAACCCTGGCGATCGCCTTCAAGTCCTTGCTGCACGTGAAGCAGTGACTGAAGACGGCGACCGGCACGTCGGTGAGTGCCTCCTTCGTCAGACGATCGCGAGGACGGTCGACGATCCCAGCCAACTCAAACCCATTGCCCCCGGGAAATCGAACACGGTAGGAATGTCGTTCAAAAGGCCCTTCCATCGGTTCGCCGAGGGTGGCTCGAATACCAGAACTCACGCCGAGCCTTCTGCGGGTGCCCCGTTGGAAACGTTCCCGATCCGACCGGCTTTGAAGGCTTCTGCCATGGCTCGTGGAACGTCCGCTTCCGCCAAAACCAAGCGAGCACGGTTCTCAGAAACGCGAGCTTTCATCAACTGCTCCGCGGCGATGGCTTCGGCCCGACGCCGTTCAGCTTGGGCACGAGCAACACGCGTGTCGGCTTCCGCTTGATCACTTTGCAAACGAGCCCCGATGTTTTCTCCGACATCAATGTCGGCAATGTCGATCGAAACAATCTCAAAGGCGGTCTGAGCATCGAGGCCACGCGACAGGACCACTCGCGTGATCATGTCAGGGTTTTCCAACACCCTGAAATGCGTTTCCGCGGATCCAATGGAACTGATGATTGCTTCGCCCACACGCGCGATCACGGTGTCCTCCGTGGCACCACCAATCAATTGCTCAATGTTGGTGCGAACCGTCACGCGAGTTCTGACCCGCAGTTCCACACCGTTTTTGGTGATCGCACTCAAAGTTGTTTTGCCACTGCGTTTGGGATCAGGACAATCAATCACCTTGGGATACACGCTGGTTTGAACCGCGTCCAAGACATCACGACCAGCCAAATCGATCGCGGCCGCCTGGTCAAACTCCAATGGAATTTGAGCACGATGAGCTGCGATGATGGCGTGAATGACATTCATCACGTTGCCACCCGCCAAGTAGTGGGCTTCCAAGCGATGGGTGCTGATTCCGTCGCGGCGACCGATGTCCAACCCCGCCTGCGCCGCCATCACCTTGGCCTGCACGATCACATTCGGATTGACCTTGGTGAAGTGCATGCGGATCAAATTCAACAGCTGCACGTCGGCATCCGACATGAACGCCTGAAACCACAGCTTTCCATACCGCAAAAAGAAGAATCCCAACACGGCGACAAAGAACAACGCCAGAAAAACGCCGACCAGAAGCAACAAGGAACTGGAGTCCAGTCCGCCACCCGGGTTTTGCGCCAGCAAGTTCCAATCGTGAATCGAATCGATCATTGCCATGTTGTTTTCACTTGGTGAGTCAAATCAGAAACCCGCCGTTCCGTCCAAAATCGACACCGGCGGGCCTCTCAATGATAACAGTTTGACTGCGGCCTAGCGAAGCGGCAGCAGATCGCCAATCCAGTGGATTTCAGGAAGTCTTCGACGCCGCATCCGCAGCGGATGAAGGCAGCAAGGCCGAGGCAATCAAAACTTCAGAATACCCCTGCGACAGAAGCTTCCGAACGTCCTCAGGACAACGGATCCCGCCCCCGGTGATCCAATTCACACCGCGAAATTGCCGCACCAATCGCGAAAAAGTTTCGCAATCACGGGGTCCCGATTGACCGCCCACTGCGGCGACGTCCAATAAAATGGCCTCGCGAATGTTCCGATCGCTGGCCGACTGCATCCAATGCGTCGCCGAATCGGGACCGACAAATTGCCCGTCGCGAAAATCCAGGCTGAGTGTGAGCTGGGACGCGGGGATTGATTCCAACATTCGATCCAACACATCGATCGAGTCGGCTGATTCGCTGGCAATGATCCAACGAATGTCAGATCCTGCCGTGATCGATGACCTCATCTGCGACATCCAATCGCGATCCGCTTGCGAAACCGATCCACGCCAACCGCTGTCGATCCAAAGCGTTTCACCATCGCGCAGCTCAGCGGCAAGGTTCAACAAAGCATCGTCCTGGCGACCGTTGCTCATCAATCCGTCCAGGTCGGCGACATAGAACCGCCGGACACCAATCGATCGATACCACCTCAAGAGAGCGTTTTCGCCGGCGGGAAGCTCTGCGACAGGTCGGTAACGACTTCGCTGGCCCGCGATCCCATGAACCGCAACGCCATTCATCAGATCCATGACGCCAATCAGCCGATTCAGCTTAGGCTTCCACTGTTGATGAAGTCGTTGCTGAAGCGAGCTTGGAAGGCGAAGGCTTGGGTCGTCGTTCAAGCCGAAGCAGCGCCGGGTTCCGGCAAGGTGAACAACGATTCCACTTTGACGATCGCGTAGTCATCCGGGAATGTATGAATCGCTTGGATCAACATCGAACGACGACGCGTTTCAATGTTGAGGTAGCTGATCGCCCCCAGCGCCATCCGGCCGCTCGAATCAAATCGATGAAGCAAACCTTCGGTGGGGCCCGTCCCCAATTGCTGGCCAACCATCCAGAACATTTTTGGATCGACCGTTTCAAGCTGGAAATGCGATCGGTACGTCAAACCGGATCGACAGGTGGCTTCTTCCGTCCGGCTGCCTTTGAGCGACTGTCGAATCAAGCATCGACGCGAAGGCAACGGCTGGTGAGCGCTGGTGGCGACCTCACAAAGCGTGGTCGCAGCGGCGTCCGCCGTGGGAGCGGAATTGAATGTGACGACGTGGCCGCAATTGGTCACTTCGATTTTGGCATCGTATCCATCGCGTTCAATTTTGCGCGTCTGGTGCACCAGAATGAGCTCTGGGTGCAGCGATCGGCTGAACAAGTGAAACGCAAGCTCAGCAACTTTGGGGCGAACCGAAAGCACGATGAAGAGTCCAATGAAGAGTTCGTATCTGTCTCGCCGCGAAGAAGGCTTCGCGTCGCGGTCAGTCAATCATTATACGCTGTCTGGCTGAACCTTCTAAAGAGCGTTTACGTCTTGACTCGCCAAGAATATCCTTTCCTTTTGAATGTCACGAATTCATCTTGACATCCGTGTTCCGCCCGATTCGTCACTTCGACAGAACTCGCTCCGCCACTTATCCTGCAGCCTCCCTTTGCTGCCCCTCGGATTTGCCGCCATGATTTTGGTCATCGATAACTACGACTCGTTCACTTACAACCTGGTTCAGCGAATGGGCGAGATCGATCCCTCGGCGGACATCCGCGTTCATCGCAACGATGACCTTTCCCCCGACGAGATCGAAGCCCTGTCGCCCGAACGCATGCTGATTTCGCCGGGCCCCTGCACTCCGACCGAAGCGGGTGTCAGTGTCGAATGCGTCCGGCGTTTTGCTGGGAAGTTTCCAATTCTCGGGGTTTGCTTGGGACACCAATCGATCGGGGAAGCCTTCGGTGCGACGATCATCCGAGCCCCCGAATTGATGCACGGGAAAACGGATGGCATCCATCACGACGACCGAGGCTTGTTTGCAGGTCTGACCAATCCATTCACCGCCACCCGGTACCACTCGCTGGTCATCGACCCCAACACCGTTCCCGATGACCTGGTGGTCGGGGCCTGGACGGACACCGGCGGCAATCGTCAGATCATGGGTGTCCGCCACCAGCAACACAAATTGGAAGGCTGGCAGTTCCACCCGGAAAGTTTTTTAACCGAACCGGGAATTGAACTGATTCGCCGTTTCTTGGCGTGGTGAGCCGATCGGAACAGAAAACCTTTCTCCACTCTGAGGGCGTGCCGTTTTATGGCCCGCTTTTCGACGGGGCTCCACATGGTGCATTTCTCCCGAAACGAAGTTTTGGGGGAGCTCGAGCGACGCCGTTCAGGCGTACGCGAGGGAGGGGGCCGAGCATGGGAAGCGGCGCCTGTTGCCGTTCCGATAGTGAATGCAATTTTTCTTCCGGCTTCTGTCTTTCTTCATCCCGGTAGGGATTTCAGATGGTAGCCGGGGGTTGCTGCGAAGCAGCGTACCCCCGGAAAACGAGCTCCCATCAAACTCTCCCTCCCGCCGTGGCCATTGGCCACGGCGGGAGGGAGAGTGGCCAGGCAAAATCTCCCACACCGCCACTCTCCATCCCGCCGTGGCCATTGGCCACGGCGGGAGGGAGAGTGGCGGCGTGGGGGGCATGTCCATCGGTGGCGCTATCCCGTTCCGGCTGATTCAATCAACAGCCTGGTCTTCAACGGGCGGGGTTCGCAAGGCATTCCCAACACAGCACTTGAAAAGTGCACGAGCCCTTTCTTGGCGAATGGCCCGCTGAGAGACTCCCACCGGGAACTTTTTCTTCGATCTGTTTCAAATTTTTTGAAACAAAAACGCCTGCAGCCCAATCAGCGTTTTGGCGTCGCGAATTTGACACGACTGCACGAGCTTCAATAACTCGTCACGGTGCATCAACTTGGTCTCAATTCGCTCGGTCGTCTCGAGTTGCTGCTCGCCCGCGGTGAGGTCCTTGGCGACGACCAAGTGCATCAACTCGTTGCCCAACCCCGGTGCCGAGTAGAACTCACAGACGACACTCAAATCCGCCGCTCGGTACCCGGTTTCTTCGGTCAATTCGCGAGCTGCCGTGACCAGCACTTCTTCTCCCGGATCGCGGGTCCCCGCTGGCAACTCCAGCAGTTTTTCCCCCACGGCTGGACGCTCGTTTTCGATCATCACCACAGTGTCATCGTCAACGAGCGGAAGCAGCACCACCGCCCCAGGATGCTGGATGAATTCGCGTCGATGTGACTGCCCGTCTCGACCGGGAAGATCGATCGCAATGACATCAAAACGACTACCGCGTAACAACACTTCGGGTTCAGACATGGGAATCGACTCCAGTGCGGTCGTGATCCCGCATGACAGAAAGAAACTTGGATTGTCTACAACAAGACCGACCATCCGGCCTCACGTCACGATAGGCAACGGATGGGAGATCAGCAACGAAACCAGCGGATGTTCCGGCGCCGCCACGCCGACTGCTCCCAAAAACGCAGATCAGTCCCCCCAAATGTGGCGAGTGGCTTCATCCTGAGTATGATACGCGAATGAACACCAACTCCTCCCCGATCCCATCGTCGCTCGCCTCGCCAGCGTCGATCACGTCAGGATTATCGGCTGGATTTCAGACACCTGAGTCTCAGCCAAGCCAGTCATCATCCGGCCCGGATCGCCTCGAAGAAATTTCGGTGGTGATTCCCGCGATGAACGAAGAAGCCTCGCTGGCGGAACTCCACGAACGGATCACCGATGTCTGCGCGGAGCAAAATGTCCGCGTTCAAATCGTTTTTGTCGACGATGGCTCGACGGACCGAACCTGGGAGAAGATGGTCGAGCTTTGCGGCGCCGCAGCCGATCACTCGCATTCGACCTGTGCCTTGCGTTTGCGTCGCAACTTCGGCAAAGCGGCCGCCTTGAGCGCTGGTTTCTCAGTCGCTCGCGGCGCGATCGTGTTCACCATGGATGCGGATCTGCAAGACGATCCCACCGAGATCCCACGCTTCCTTGAGAAAATCCAAGGCGGTCTCGATGTGGTCAGTGGCTGGAAACAAACTCGCCATGACCCGTGGCACAAGGTGCTGCCCAGTCGAGTCTTCAACGCTTTGGTCAGTTCGCTGACCGGCGTTCAATTGCACGACCACAATTGCGGCTTCAAAGCGTATCGCCGGGAAGTCTTGGCAGAAGTCGACCTCTACGGGGAACGGCATCGCTTCATTCCCGTGCTCGCATCCGCTCGCGGTTTTCGAGTGGGCGAAATTGTGGTCCAGCACCACGCCCGGCAACATGGCGTGTCAAAGTATGGCGTCTCGCGATTGGTCAAAGGCTTCCTGGACTTACTCAGTATCCATCTGGTGACCGGCTATGGTCGCCGGCCGCTGCACTTGATCGGCACCGCTGGTTTGCTGTGCTTCGCGGTGGGCTCGGTTGGGATGATTTACCTCAGCATCAAACGAATTTTGTCAGAACTCGGCTACGCGGAACCATTGCATCTGCATTCGACCGCCGTCTTTTACTACTGCATTTTCGCGGTCTTGCTGGGCGCTCAATGCGTCTTGGCTGGTTTGCTGGCTGAATTGGTGATCTCGGTTGCCGCGGCACGGGACCGTCACGAGACGATGCACATGCATGGCGAGTCCATGCCCTCCACTTCCAACACCGCGGGCGGCTCTCGTTTGCTTCCCAATGCGTCTGGATACAGCCTTTCCGATTGGGCCGGCTTGGGCGAGCCAGACGACCGTGCGAACTCGGCACAGGACACGAATTTGACAGGGCCGATTCACGATGCGTAAACACGAAATCCCGCGACAACATCGTCGCAATACTTACGCGATCATGATCGTCGCGACCTTGGCGATTGTTGCCGGACGCATTGCCGTCGTTTCCAGTCAGGAAGGCGACACGGCATTCCTCAGTGCCAATGACCGCAGTCGCTGGTGCACCGTCGCTTCGCTGGTGGAAGAGGGAACCTTTGCCATCGACCGGCCCATTTCGATCCGGTCCGAAGACGGCAAACGCCGACCCTGGAACACCATCGACAAAGTCCGTCATGTTGGTGCCGATGGCCAACTGCACTACTACAGCAGCAAACCCACGCTGTTGGTGACCATGGTGGCCGGTGTGTACGGCGTCGTGCACCACACCACCGGGCTGACGATGACGGAACAACCGATCTATGTCCCGCGGCTGTTGCTGCTGTTGATCAACCTGCCGGTTCTGGCCGTGTTCTTGGTGACAATGGCATTGATCGTGGAGCTGATCGGTGCCTCCGATTACGCCCGTCGGATGGGCGTCGCGGCTGCTTGCTTCGGCACCATGATGGTGCCCTTTGCGATCTCACTGAACAACCATCTGTTCGCTGCGGCCGCCACGTCGCTCACGCTTTGGTTGTATCTCCGTGCAGCAGAAAAGATGGCCGATTCATTTTCGGGCATCACCTATCATCCCAAGTTCGCTCCGTGGGTGATTGCGGGAGCCTCCGCGGCCTTCGCAGTTGCCTGTGAACTGCCCGCCCTGTCCATGCTGGCCCTGTGGGCGGTGCTGTTCGGCTGGATGAACCCCCGATCGATTCCCGGCTTTGCGCTGGGAGCGGGCGTTGTCTTGCTGGGGATTGTCGGGACCAATCAATGGGCTCATGGAAGCTTGCGGACACCGTACGCCCACCGAAGCGTCGGAGAACAAATTGAGACCGTCGACTTGTCCACTGATGCGGGGACCGACCAGATCGAAGTGGCGTTGTCACATAGCAACACACTTCAGGCAGCCGACAAAATCAGTCTCCGCAAGCTCACCGAAGGTGGCTACGAAGTCATCGCCGAACAATCGAAAACGTCCGCCCCCCTCAAACAGACTCAATACAAACTGGCCCAAACCGGCGCCAACTGGGCGTTGTTCGTTTGGGACGATTGGTACGACTACCCAGGAAGTTACTGGCGAACGGACAAACGACGCGGAGTCGATTTGGGGGAACCCAGCCGCATTGCTTATCTGTTTCACGCCACGCTTGGTTACTACGGGATTTTCTCAATCACGCCACTCTGGTTCCTGGTGCCGGTTGGCATGGTCGCGGGATGCCGGCATGGCCCCAGCTACATGCGGCGGCTTTCCGCCGCCATCGCGTTGGCAAGCGTGGTTTGCCTCGTGTTTTACATTGCTCGTCCTGAGATTGACCGCAACTACGGGGGGGTCAGCGTTTGTTTCCGCTGGATGTTGTGGTTTGCCCCCCTGTGGCTTTACAGCCTGGTTCCGGAACTGAGTTCGCTGAGCGAAAAGATTCAAGGCCGGTGTTTCACGCTCGTGCTGCTTGCCGCCAGTGCCTTTTCGGTTTCAACCAGCCTGTCATCCCCCTGGCAGAGTCCGTGGATCTATCGTTTTGCGAGTTTTTTGGGGTGGCTGGGTGATGAAATGACCCGGTAGGATCGGGTCGCTAGCTCATCATTGTCTCAAGGAGGAGACAACCTTTTGGCCGAACTTGGTCAGGAACACCCGCCTCGCCGCAAAGCCGGCCGTTTCAAAACGGCAGTGGTGCTGATCATCACATGCGTGTTGACCGTCTTCCTGGTCCGATCCTTGTTGCCGCAAACCGTTGGGGAACAGGCCCGACGCTACCTCGAAAAGAAGCTGGACGCCCACTACCAAGATTGGGATGTCACCATCCAGCGTGGCACCTTCCAACCCGGCACCGGCCTGGTCTTTGAGTCGATCGAAATCTCTCCGAAAACCAGTCGTCCCAACCTGGTTTCCAAGTGGTGGTCGCAGCAACCGGCGGTCAAGGTCGACCGCCTGACCGTTTTCGCGGACCTCGACCCACAAAAATGGATGGCTGGCGACAGCCCACTTTCCACCCGCCGCATCGCGGTCGAGGGCGTCAACGCGAATCTGCATGTCGCCCACGACAACACGCTCTCGTTGGCATCGCTTTTTCCGCTGCCACAAATGGGACCGGCCTGCCCACAAATTGATCTGTATGGGGTCGTGACAAACGTGACCTTCGACGCGAGTTCTTCCGGGGACACCGATCGAGGCGACGCGAATCCGGCTCAGATGTCGGCTGCCATGCAACCGCTCCAGCTTCGATGGTCCGACATCGCGATCTCCACCGAGACATCCGACGTCGAAACCACCTTGATCTCGGGAAAAGCCTCCGAACGCAAACTGGTTTTCGCTCGCGGAGACAGCAATTTCAGTGGCCCCATTGAACTGGCGTTCGACAATGTGATCGACGGAACCAACCGACAATTGCGAATCAAGACGGCCATCAAGGACTGCCACATCGACGACGCAGTGATCGCCAGGGTCCGCTCACGAATCGCCCAGTGGTTGCCCGCCAAGGCGCGTGTCAGTCTGCATGGCGACTTGACCGCCGAGTACACCCGGCAAAACGACCAAGACCAATTCCATCTCGATCTGAACTTGCACGATGGCAACCTGGACGACCCTCGCTTGCCATCCAAAATCCGTCAGGCTCGCGGACGGATTCAGATCACTCCCCAAGAAATCAAGCTGTTTCCGACCCAAGCCCAATTTGGGGAAGCGTTTTGCACCCTCCGTGGATCCGCTGCCTTGGTTCGCCAATCCCAAACCAGTTTTGATCTGGGTGCCACCGACCTGCATTTCACCGGAGAAGGCCTGACCCTGGATCGCTCCTTCGCGGAAGTGATGCCGAGCAAACTGCACGCGCTGTGGCAAAAGTTCCAGGCTCGCGGCCGCTTGAACCTGACAGCACACGCGACCAACCCCGCGCCCCTGCGATCCAAAGCTTGGGAGTTGCAATCGAAGGTGGATGTGCGTGGCGTCGACGTTCAATTCGACAAATTCCCGTACCCTGTCGAGCAACTGGTCGGCACGATCCGGATCGAAGACGGGTTCGCGACCGCCGAACAACTCACCGGCCGCGCCGGTGGCCAGCGATTGATTTGTGATTTTCGTGTTCCCGTCCACATTGATCCTGATTCGCCCCGGGTTCATACCAAACAGATCAAAATCCAAACCGAAGGCGCGGTTCTGATCGATGACGCCCTGATCTCTTCCTTGACCCCGCGTGAGTCTCGCCAGAGCGATCCCAAGGCCCCCATGATGGCCACCGTTCCGGGTCCGCTGACCGAAACCAGCACGTCGCGATCCTTCTCAAAAGTGGAGCAATTTGTTCGCTCCTTGCGACCACGGGGGGCGATCGAATGGGCTACCGCCACCCTCGAAACCGATCCCCAAGGCAACTCATCCCGTCAGTTTGATTTCGGTGTCTCGGGTGGAACGCTTCGCTACGACAAGTTCCCTTACCCGCTGTACAACGTCAAAGGCCGCGTCAAAATCGAGGATGACTTGGTTCGCATCATTGGCTTCACCGCCAACAACGCGGGATCAGCCAAAGTGGAATGCGAAGGGCTGTACCACATTCCCAACCAAGAACCAGGGACGCTTTCCGATTCGGAGCTGAACCTGCGTTTCCAAGTCGCCGACCTCTCGATGGACCAATCGCTTCGGGTGTCACTCCCCGAGTCGACTCGCCACATTTGGGACTCCCTGTCACCTGGTGGAACACTGGACCAACTGGATGCCCACATCCATCAATCCGGAATCGAACCACTGGACCTGACTTTGGTCGCCAACCAAATTGCGTCTGGGCAAGTGACGCCGGATTCACTGAGCCTTCGCCCGGTGGCGGTTCCCTATCGCATCGACATCGTCGGTGGCCACGTCGAATACAGAGACAACCAAGTCCGAATCAGCAACCTTCAAGGCCGCCACGATGGATCCCGGATGGTTGCCGATGGCACCTGCACACAGCACCCATCGGGACGCTGGTTGCTCGCGATGGACCTGCACAGTGGCTGCCGTTTGGTACCCGATGAAGAATTGATTGCGGCGATGCCCGAACAAGTGGGCAAAGCACTCCGAGCCCTCGATTTACGCGGTCCCATCAGCCTTCGAGGGAAAACCAATCTGTTGATGGCCAATGACGACACTTCGACGCCGTTGATCGACTGGGATCTGCTGCTGCAACTCGAAGGCAACCGAATTGCGGATGTCGGCCCGGTTCATTCGCTTCGTGGTGAAATCCAAGTTCAAGGCGTTCGTGATGCAGAAGTGCTGCAAGCGGTTGGAAACATCGCCCTGGATTCCATGCACGCCTACGGACTGCAAATCACCTCATTGCGTGGCCCGTTCTCGATCACCAACGAGCAACTTCGACTGGGTGAAAACGCTCGACTGCCTTCCCCCAATCCGGAGCCCAACGGCAGCGGCGTCCCGATCGTGGGTGCCTTGTTCGGCGGCAAACTCAGCCTCAGCGGAGGCGTGCTCCTCTCAAGCGGCGACTTTGAAATTGACGCCTCGCTCGCGAACGCACAGATCGCAACCTGCCTGTCTGAAATTGGCCAGCACCGCACCGGGATCACGGGACGCTTTGACGGCGACTCTCACTTGGAAGGTCGCTTGGGCGATTTGGATCTGCTCAAAGGAAATGGTCGAGGCAGTGTCAGCGGCGCCAACCTGTATCAGTTGCCCTATCTCGTTCAGGTCCTGAACTTGCTACGCATCAAAGCCACGGAAGACGTTGCTTTCACCAACGGCGAAACGGAATTCTCCATCTTCGGCGAAGACTTGAACTTCAATCGCCTGGTGCTCTGGGGCGATCTGGTCGCCTTGGAGGGCGGTGGAACGCTCAGCCGCCGCGAACACCTGGACATGTCCTTCAACACTCGCGTCAGCCCGCAGAACCTGTTCAGCAAGGTCGTCAATCCGCTGCGTGACAACCGTTACACACTGTGGACGATCGAAGTCGATGGCCCAATCGAAGCGCCGACGATCCGCCGGAAATCACTCAGCGGGATCACGCAAACCATGGAGGATTGGTTCCCAGGCATGGTGCGTTCGACCACCGCCGATGGTGGGAACGTCAACCGATAGCGCGACGCAAGAAACTGTCGTCATAGCAAATCGAGTGGATGCGAAAACCACTCTTCTGCACCGAGAGCAGCTGGACAGTTGCGAATCAAAAACGCGACTGCGAATCAGAAACGCGACCGACCATCCAACCAAAGACTCGACCAAGGTCTCCCGATCGTCGAGCGATAAGACAAGCTCAGGCCCTTCGATCTGCCCCGGTTAACCCTGATCGAGTTTTGGAAGGATAAAATACTAGTCGTCTGCCTGGACTGGAGTTCTTGATACGGAGCCGCGCAGGACCATTGGCCGTTGGAATGTACGCCCTTGAGTGGCATAGTCGACCCGTCGATAGCGCCCCAAGAGCTGCTCAATGATTCGATGCTCGCCCACCACTGCCGTCAGCTCTGCGGTTCCGGCCACACCAAACGCTGACAACAAGTGGCTGCGTTCGAACTCAATCAGACGTTTGGAAACCTTGTAGTTGGCTGCGATGGCTTTGGTTGGCATCCCGTCCATCACACAGTTGAGCACCTTGCGTTGCCGCTCCGTCAAACCTTCCAAAATTCGGTTGCGTTTGCGATGGGCCTTTTCCAACCCAACCTGAAAACCATCCCAGTCAATCGCTTGGTGGATATGATCCCGGAGTGAGCCACTGAACTTTTGAACGCCGTCCGCCGATTTTAGAACGACACTCCATGCACCTTTCTCAAAGGCGTGAATCACCGTTTCAATCGGCAGTTCACCTGCGACTAAAATCAGCGGCACACTGCAATTCGAATCTGACAATGCCTTTTGCACACGCTGGAAACCGTCGCCGATCAATTCGACATCCACGACCAAACATCCCGGCCGCTGGAGTCGATCGCCAGCGATCCATTCCAGCAGCTGATCGCTGGAAGAACACTGCACCAAGCCCCAATCGGAGTCGGACTCGATCAGCGCTCTCAGGTCGACCGACGTCGCCTCCCCCATCGACTTCCGGGCCAGCAAACACACACCCGCACGCTCATTCGTGGAATCAATCAAGTTCAAGCCCCTTCCCATTCAGATGGGATATCACATACAAAAACCGTCAAATGACGAGCTATCCCCCCACTCAAAAAAGCGGTGATTCGGGCCAGCCATCTGAGGCTAGCACAGCCCCCCGGTTCGGTAACGGCTTCTTTTCCCGCATTACCGTGCGCAATATCGCACTGAGACGGTGAGAACCGAAAGTGAATGCACCTGGAACCGGTGCACAGACTTTCATGTTGAGGCGTCCCTCAACGTTCCCACGGGTGTGCCTGACTGGAATCACTCAGGCAAGATGTCGCTGCAGCAACTGGATCGGCGGAACCAGTTTGCTTCGACCGCGAGACAAGTTCGGCGCGGGAGAGCAGCGTCGGAGAAGCATCCCGAGGGACACTCTTCGGTGGACGAAAAGACTGGCAGCAGGCTCAGTCGTTCAGCGAACCTGCTGCAACAGGAATTGCGACTGCCAGCGGCCGCTCGATGTTTCGAGCGGCGCTGCCACGGTGCCGTCAGTGGAGGCGGCTTCCACTAAGAAACCAGTTCGCCTGACTCACTCGACGCTTCGACTGGCTTTTTATCGCTCGCACGCCGACGACGTTTCTTCGGCTTTGTAATGCCCCACTCCTTCGTCAGCATTTCAAACACCTCTGGCGTCTCGTAGCGAACGATGTTCTTGCCTTCCGGCATGGGGCCGATCAGGCCACGAAAGATAGGCATGCCCCGCAGAGCCAAGTCGGTGCTGCAGTCGTCCACGCCGACTTGCTCATGGAAATCCGTCAAAGGATCCAGAGAAACGTAGTCGCGAATTTGAAGCGAACCGTCACTACCGCGAGCAACGACGCGAAAGGTGTCTTTTTTCGTCATGGCGGAATCATTCCGTTGGAGAGGTGAAAGCAAATCAATCCGATGGCGGCGATTCAGGGGAGGTCACCGCCGCGAAGCTGATTTCATCGGTGCCATGAATTTGTTATCGACCGCAGACGTTCCGAACCCGAACATCCAACGATCACACGGAACCGCCGCTTTGACAGGCGTGACCGGTGAAAGACCTTTCGTCCGAACATTCGTCGCAGACCAGCGCATCGGACTGGCGGTCAATCGTCATTTGCCGTTCTCCTATTGTGAATCAGTCCTACCAATTCCAACCACAGACGCAATCCATCCAAATGACATCGTCCAACTACATGATCGTTGGTGCCAGCGGCGGCATCGGAACTGCGCTTTGCAAACAGCTCGTTTCGGATGGTCACCGAGTGATGCTGGTCGGCAGAAATGAATCCAACCTGCAAACGCTCGCAAACGAACTCCAACAGCCTTTCCAGGTTTGTGATGCAACCGATTGGGACGGATTGGCTGGCGTCGCTGACTACGCAATCGAACACTTTGGCGGACTCGATGGTGCAGCGAATTTGGCCGGTTCGATCCTACTCAAGCCAGCTCACTTGACCAGCAAAGAGGATCTTCAATCTGTGCTCGAAGCCAATCTGATCACCGCCTTTGGGTTGGTCCGGACGATCGCCCCACGTTTAAAAAAACAGGGCGGTGGTTCGATCGTGTTGATGTCCAGCGGCGGCGCAGCAATCGGGTTAACCAGCCACGAAGCCATCGCCGCTGCCAAGGCGGGAGTTGCCGCCATGGCCCGCGCAGCAGCCGCGACTTATGCGGCCGGCAACGTCCGCATCAACACGGTTGCCCCCGGTTTGGTCGAGACCGAATTGACCGCCCGGGTCTGGCAGAATGAACGTTCGGCGGAAGCCAGCCGATCCATGCACCCGCTGGGGCGACTCGGCCAACCCGAGGACATCGCCTCGATGATTGCGTGGCTGCTGGCTCCCGAAAACGCCTGGATCACTGGCCAGGACATCGCAGTCGATGGCGGACTGAGCTCCATCAAATCAGCCACCCGATAATTCCAGTTGCATTCGCAAGTAGCTTCTCGACTCCGGTGCATCCAGTCCCAAGGCTGTGGCCAAGCCCACGACTTCCGACCGAGCTGTTTCCACCGCCTCGTCGCTGGGCGAACGTTCATGCAACACACGTTCAATTTCGGCAAACTCGCCCAGCCCATCCACACGATCAATCGTGACGGTCATCGGATCGGTTGATCCCAGGTGAAACGTTTCTCGTTGCTTGGTCACCGTTGCAACCTTCTGAAAACCAAGTCGATCGAACAACGTCTCCATGGACTCCCCCGTCGGATCGCCTGGATCCAAGCGCCATTCCAGTTCCTCGCGAGCCTTCACCGCCCCCGGTCGCTTGGAACCTTTGTAGGTCACCAATGGCGTGCCATCGATTCGCCGGACTCGCAACGCTTCCCCCGATTCGGCGAAGTCACGCGACGGATGATTGTAATAGGTGTCTTGGTTTTCATTTTCCGACACCAGAACCGCATCGTTCTCCGCCAGTCGCTCTCGGAGTTCGTCGACATTGCCGACGCGAAATTTCAATTCGACTTCAAACATTCCTGTTCCTTCACTTGTAAGAATTTGCAATTGGATTCGTGTCGCTGTTTCAAAGTGGCGTTGTCCAGTCAGGGAACATTCAGCTGAACCAATGGTGCCGGAGCACCTTCGCTGGTCACCCACACCCCTGATTGTGAATCGACCGAAATCGCTTCCACCTGTTTCAATTTGGGCAGATCAATTGCGGTGGGCGTTTGTGCCATTTGGTCTTCCAACGAGGCGTGATCGGCCTTGGAAAACTTCATCGCTTGCCAATACGTCGCAACCCACACGTCGCCTGTTCTGGCATCTCGATCCGCTGCCGTCGCCAACGCAATCGGCACTTGAGTCACCAACTCCGCGGTGACTTTTTGGTTCAGTTGGCCGGTCGTCTCGTTGAACAAGGGCACTCGATACAGCCCCACCCATGGCACGAATCGTTTGCACAGCAACATCAACTCTTGCGAGGGTTCGTCGAACCATATCGCCTCGCAATCATGAGCCCCATCGGGATAGGTGACGCGAACCAAGCGAACCTGTTCACGCTGGATCTCGCCAGACTGCCGGGGATCCATCTCATCGACCACCAGCAGCTCGATCTGGCCACGTTTGGCTTGGTTGTCCCCGCAATCCGCGATCACCAATCTCGCCGGTCCGCCGGGTTGGCTCGGCGGCAGCATGGCGAGGTCTTCCCAATCAACCGCCACGACACCCGGGAACTGCCATTGCCCCGTCGCTTGCCCAGTCTTGGCATCGAACGCAAACAACCGGGCACGATCTCCGGAATCGTTGTGGGACCAGATGCAACTTGGGTCCTTCAACGAAAACACCAACCCGCTGCTCTCGTTCAGTTCCTTGTCAACCAACTCGACCGAAACGAACGAGGGTTCCTCCGCAGGAACGCAACTTGACAATGCGATCGCAACCAACACGCACGCAGACAACTTCAGCAAAAACAGACATGGATGACTCATCCTCGACGTTCCCCTGTGGTTAGCGTTCCAGAACGGAACCGACCGCTTCTGAGTCGGCAGTCAAACGGAACGGAACCCGTTCCAGGATTTCTCGCATCGTCGATGCCGTTTGACGCAGCCCTTCATGAGATGCCAAAGCTCCTGTGACCGCAACGCGCCCGATCCCGGCCTGCGACACTTGCTCCACATTGTCCAGCCCAATGCCACCAATCGCGAAGGCGGGCAAGGCAAGTTCTCCGGTTTGCTCCGCATCACTGACCTGCTTCAAGAACACACAGCCGGGAAAGTGATCGAACGACTTCGTCTTGCCGGGGAACGTTGGTCCGCAGCCGATGTAATCGGCCGTGGTGCGAGCGGCCGCGTGAACTTGTTCGATGTCGTGCGTTGACAGCCCGATCAAGCGTTCCCTGCCCATCACGCCGCGAAGCGCATCCACCGGCACCTCTTCTTGCCCGACATGCACTCCATCCGCGTCCGCCGCCACAGCGATGTCGGCCCGGTCGTTGATGATCCACAGCACTTCCCGCTGCTTGGCGATGGCCGCCCCAATCCTTGCTTGTTCAAACAAAGTCCGATCGTCGACGCTTGGATCACGGAGCTGAATCACATCGACTTGGGCATCGGCCAACTCAGCAATCCGGGCTTCCAAACGATCCGCATTGGGCTCGCACGCGATCAAGGCATACAACCTCGCGTCGCGTAACTTTCGCGAACGCGTGTTCGAACCAGCCATCTTCAGTTCCAATTCCCGGAACGTGGCGTAACACTGGTAACGAATCGATTCGATCCTCGCAGCAAACGCAGGGTCGCTGGTTTTCCCATACTCTTCCAGGCACCGCAGAGCTTGCTGAGTCCGAGTCGTCGCGGCCGCAATCACCGCAGAAAGGTCCGCTCGCGACTGCTCACTTGCGGTTGTCACTTGTGTGCCAACGTCCCCCGGCGTGTCACGAGAATCGATCAGTTGCAACCGGTTCCACCGCCCCATCGCGACCGCCAAATCATGGCGGTGCGTCTTCAGGCAATCCGTCAGACAAAGATCGTCTAAGATGAAGCGAGCGGACTCCTCGAGCGTCCGAAGCCCTTCGCCAGCGCGATTTGCATTGGCATCCAAGATTCGCAACACGGTTCTGGATTCGGCATTCGTCATTCGTCTCGTTGCTCGCTCTGTTTATTCCACATGGATCCCACCTTCGCCCCTTCCCACTGACCGCCCCGCCATGTCCATCTCCCGCCTCCGGTTTTCCACCGCAGCCATTATTTCGATCGCTGCTTTCCTACCGTTCGGTTTCCTCGCCGTCGGACACGCCGATCAACCGACCCAAAAGTCTTCGCCACGTCAAGCACGTGCGAACGACCCGTTTGCGCCACCCCAAATCGATCCGGCCCTCCCCAACGTTCTGTTGATCGGCGATTCCATTTCGATTGGCTACATGTTGGACGCCCGACGAGCCCTCGAAGGCACAGCAAACGTCTTCCGCCCCAACACGAACTGCGGCCCCACCACCCGCGGGCTGGAACAACTCGACCGCTGGTTGGGTGATCGTAAGTGGGATGTCATCCACTTCAACTTTGGCTTGCACGATCTCAAATTCATGGGCCCCAATGGCAAGAGTTTGGCCGATCCCAAACTGCCGACCAGCAAACGACAAGTCCCACTCGAAGAGTACTCCGCCAACCTCGAAACCATCGCGAAAAAGTTAAAAGCAACTGGCGCAACCGTGATTTGGCGCGAGACCACTCCGGTCCCCGAAGGATCCCAGGGTCGACTGGCGGAAGATGGCCCACGCTACAACGAAGCCGCCGCCCAGGTCATGGAATCCATTGGAGGCATTCAAACCGATCCCTTTTATGAGGTTGCGATGAAGCATGCCTCCATGCAACGCAAAGCCAACGTGCACTACACACAGGCGGGATCAAAATTGCTCGGCGAACACGTCGCCGAAGTCGTCTCAGCAGCACTCCAGCAATGACCTGACAATTGGGAACGAAGCAGGTCGGCAGGAATGATCGGAAATCACCAGGTGAGCCGTTTGGGCGTTAGCCCCGGTTGGACGTGGAAGCAACCACGTTTGCCATCACATTCTAAAGGCCGAACGACTCCTGCCGACCTGCATAGCCCGCATTGCGGATTTAAAAGAAAGCCTTCCGGCATCAATCCAGGGCGGTCCCGACGGCGTTTTACAACTTGGCATCCGTTCCCTCCATTCTGGTTTCCCAATGCGATTGACTGTCTTTTCCACTGTGCTGGCTGTGCTCTCACTCTTGGCCCCGTCTCTCATCCGTGCCGAGGAGGTGATGATCAAGCCGGATGTTGTCTACGGACACAAGTTTGGCTTGGCAACGACTTTTGACGTGTTCACACCAGCTCAGAACGCCAACGGAGCGGCGGTGCTGTTCATGGTCAGCGGCGGCTGGTACTCCAGCTGGTCACCACCGGAACAAATCCAACCCCGGTTCAAACCGTTGACCGACCAAGGGTTCACTGTCTTCGCCGTGCGACACGGCAGTAGTCCCAGGTTTTCCATCGCCGAAGCGGTTGCGGATGTTCGTCGCAGCGTGCGTTTCATTCGGCTGAATGCAGAGGCCTACCAAGTCGATCCGGATCGAATCGGCGTGTTCGGCATGAGTGCGGGAGGGCATTTGTCACTGATGCTCGGAACGGCATCCGATGAAGGAAACGCCGACTCCAAAGACCCCGTCGACCAAGTCAGCGATCGTGTCCAAGCCGTGGTTGCTTACGTGGCTCCCACTGACCTGCGAATCATGGCCATGGACGCGCCGGACCGGCTGGCTGCTTATGAGCGTTTTCCGGCATTGGAGATCGATGCAAACACGGCGGAACCTGACTCACCGATCGTTCACGTCACGCCCGACGACGCACCGACACTGTTGCTCGCAGGAGCCAAAGATGAATTGGTTCCGATCTCGCACAGTCGCAAGATCCTGGTGGCGTTCGAAAAAGCAAACGTCGAGACGAAATTGATCGAGTTCGAAAACGCAGGTCACGGGTTTGGAGGCGAAGACGCAAAGCAGGCGACCGACGCGATGGTGGATTGGTTTGTCACTCATCTCACCGAAAAACCCTGACCCAGCTTCGTCTCGCGCTGCCCTGGGAGTGACATTTCTCAATGTCTGAAGAAATGGGTACATGCTTTGCGTAGTTGAAAAGGGTCCTGTTTTCCCGAACGATCGCCCTTTCAACCTGAACGCATGAATGGCAAAAACTAAATCCGATCTTGCCACCATTGCGGCGGTCGCTCAGTTGCTAGCAGTTGTGTTGACCGTTGCCGCTTTGTTCTTTGCTCGCGACGTGTTCATTCCACTCGCACTCGGGTTATTGCTGTCGTTTCTGCTCACCCCGATCGTCGATCGCTTGCAGCGATGGGGCATTCCTAACATCCCAGCCGTTGTGATCACGGCGGCCTTTGCATTCGTTTTGCTCGCTGGCACGTTCACGCTACTTGGCCGCGAATTAACCAACCTGGTCGGCGACCTTCCAACCCACAAAGACGAGCTCGTTTCGAAGGCTCGCAGCATCGCGGGCATGACGACCGGCATGGGAGGCGAACTGGACAATCTGGCCGATGAGGTCACTCAGGCCATGGTCAAGGATGCCGACCCCCGCCAGGAAGCCACAGACCAGATCGCTGAAGACCAAACCATTTTTCAGCAGTGGACTGACAAGCTCCTGCCAACCAAAGTGGCTCCCAGCGATCTCCCCAACGATGGGACAACAGCCAAGAGCCCCCTCTACGTTCAATCCGTCGAAGAAGCCTTGCCGCTGGCGTCCTGGGCTTCGACCGCTGGGACCTTGCTGGGACCACTCGCGACCGCTGGCCTGGTGACGGTGTTCGCGTTGTTCATGCTGATCCATCGTGAAGACTTACGGGACCGAATGATAGCGGTGGTCAGTCATGGCAATTATGTCACGACGACAGAAGCCCTCGATGAGGCTGCCGGCCGCATCAGTCGATACTTGGTCGCCCAAACGATCATCAACACCAGCTATGGATTCGTGTTGGCGATCGGGCTTTCCATCATCGGGTTGACCATGACCGAAGACGGAGCGTTTCCCAATGCCATTTTGTGGGGCGTGTTGGCGACGTGCTTGCGGTTCGTGCCGTACCTCGGCCCCACCGCTGCCGCAATTTTCCCCTCCGCGATCGCCCTTTCGGTCTTCCCTGGTTACAGCGTCTTTCTGGCGGTTGTGGCGCTCATCACCACCCTGGAACTGGTCAGCAACAATGTCATTGAACCATGGTTGTATGGAACCAGCACCGGCATTTCCGCTGTCGCGGTGATTGTCGCGGCCGTCTTTTGGGGTTGGCTGTGGGGCCCCGTGGGCCTGCTGCTTTCCACCCCGTTGACTGTCTGCTTGGTTGTTCTGGGACGCTACGTGCCTCGTTTCAAGATCATTGCGACACTCCTGGGGGAAGACGTTGAAATCAAGCCGTCGATTCGTTTCTACCAGCGACTCCTCGCGTTCGACGAGCACCGAGCCCACGAAATCCTGTTCGATCATTTCGAAGCGGAGGGTTTGGAGGAAGCCTGCGATGACGTTGTCCTGCCTGCACTCAAACGAATTCGAACCGACCACGACGCGGAAAACCTGAGCGATTCCGACGCCGACCGACTTTTTGAGATGGTTGCTGGGATGATCCCGGAGTTAGACGACCGCGTCTCCCTCGCGCTCCGTTCGCAACTGGATGCAGAGGAACCAACCGAAACGCCCAGCGTGGAGCCCCAAAGTCGAATCATCGGCACCAACTCCCACCACCACAGCGAAACGCTCGTCCTGAAACTACTCCGACTCGGCGGCCGAGCGTATTATCAACTCGACGGGGTGGAGGACGACATGATGCCGCAAGAGATTGCTCGCATGATTGCCGACGCCAAACCGCTTGCCGTGGTCATCGCAGTCCTTCCCAAAGGTGGCTTTGTTCAAGCCCGCTACCTCTGCAAAGCCATTCGCAGCGAAGGCTACTCGGGAGCGGTCGTGATCGCCTGCCTCGGTAAGTTCAAAAACTTCGACAAACTCTTCGTCAAGTTCCGCAAGGCGGGGGCGACAGCGATGACAACTTCGTATTCACAAACGCACAGCAAATTGGTCTCCATCACTCAGCGACACGCCCGTCAAACAAGCACCTCCTTCCCTCAACCCCAGACGACCTCATGACGACCATCCTTCTGGTGGAAGACAACCACGACATTCGCGATCTCGTCAGCCGAAAGCTTCGTGGACAGGGATTTGCAGTGGCCACCGCCAACAATGGATTGGAAGCGGTCCTCGCCTGTGCCCAAACGGCCCCCGCGTTAATCTTGATGGACATCAACATGCCCGAACTGGATGGCATCGAAGCGACCATCCAGATCCGTGCTGCAGACCCTGAGCAACGCATTCCTGTGATCGCGTTGACAGCCTATGCGTTGCCCGACGATGAAGAACGAGCGAAAGCAGCCGGCTGCGATGCTTTTCATCCGAAACCAGTCGACTTCAACAAACTATTCGATCAAATCACATCCCTCTTAGGAGAAACGAGCGCATCATGAATCAAATCAAAGTCGGAAGCCGAATCGTCTATCAAGTCAAGTCACCCACCACCTTTCTATTCAACATTTCGGTTGCCCAAAACGAGCACCAACCGATTGTCGACGAAGCGTTCATCGTCGAACCGTTTCATGAAATCCATGAGTGTGCTGTCAGTCAGCTGGGAAACCGTCTCGTTCGACTGTCGGTCCCACCTGGCGACTTGACGATTCGTTACAACGCCACGGTCAACCTGAACGCGGAGCAAGTCGAAGCGACTGACGTCGGTGAAACCCCTTATGAGCAATTGCCAGCCGACGTGCTGACCTACCTCAATCCAAGTCGCTATTGCGAATCGGACGAACTCCTGGACTTTGCCATGCAAGAGTTTGGCAATTTGCTGCCGGGCTATTCGCGTGTGACGGCGATCTGCAATTGGACTTACAACGAATTGTCATACACCCCGGGCAGCACCGGTCCAACGTCAACGGCTTGCGATGTGCTGCAGCTGAAACAGGGGGTTTGCCGTGACTTCTCCCACGTTGCGATCAGCCTGTGCCGAGCCATGGGAATCCCGGCACGCTACGTCGCCGGCTATGCCGTCAACTTGAACCCGCCGGACTTCCACGGGTTCTTCGAGGCCTACCTTGACGGCCGTTGGTTTTTGTTCGACGCAACACGACTCGCACCCGTCGGTGGCTTCGTTCGAATCAGCACCGGCCGTGACGCCGCCGACGTGGCGTTCAGCACCATTCGCGGCAGTGCGAAGAGTGTTGAGATGGAAGTTTCGGCAGTGAATCTACTGCCTGACGATGGACTACTCGACCCATCCAATGTTGAAACGGCGGTCAGCAGCGCATGACATTTTGCATCGGGATCAAGGTCCGAGAGGGGATCGTCGCGCTGGCAGACACGCGAATCGTTCGCGGTAGCGAGCAGTCCAACAAACAGAAATTGGCTGAGTTCCAGCACAACGGGCAAAGCCTATTCACGATGACGAGTGGGCTGCGGTCCGTCCGCGACAAGGCGATCACGTACTTGGATGAGTCACTTCGCAATGACTCCGCTGATGTTCAGCGTCTCTACCAACTCGTCAATCGATTTGGCGAGCAACTCCGTCGTGTGAAGGCCGAGGATGGTGCGGCATTGCAATCGACCAATCACAAATTCAACTCCCATGCGATCATTGGCGGGAGGCTGACCGGGGATTTCAGCCCGCAGTTGTTCTACGTCTATCCAGAGGGCAACTGGATCGAAGCGGCGGAGGATGCTCCCTATTTCGTGATCGGACGAACGTACTACGGCAAGCCAATCTTGGACCGCTTGTTGACCTACGAAACCTCGTTGCGATCTGCGGTCGGACTAGCACTTCTCGCCTTCGATGCCACTCGCACCAGCGTCACCGATGTGGATTACCCCCTTGATATCGCGGTCCTACCAAATCAGTCCACGGTGCCGACGTTCTCCCGTTACTCCGAAAGCGACCTGGCAACGACAACCGCGTGGTGGTCCTCCACCTTGTCAGACGCGTTGGCCCAACTGCCCATGCAATGGGCAGATGGATTGCTAGGCATCTCGCCTGCCCCAGACGTCTTCCAGCCCAACCAGAACCCACCCCCCCAGTAGCAGTTTGTTTTCCCGCGACAAACGTTTGCCCCAGTCTTAAACGGGTCAGGATTGCCACCTTTTCCCGTACGAGGTCAGTGAGCAACACGTTGCGAGAATGCACTGCTACACTGCACTGGACATGATCCGTGCGAAGGGCTGAGCTGGGTGTTGACTGAATGAGTTGGACAAATTTCTTGCTGGCTCTTTTCGGAGGGCTCATTTGCTGGGTGGCTTGGATTGCTTTGGCTGGTGGCACGCAGCACCAGACGGTGGTGATCTCGACGGGCTCTGAGCAAGGCATCTACTTTCAAGTCGGAAAGGAAATTGGCGACTCGTACGCCACTCGTCATCCGGCGGTCCGCTGTGAAGTGGTCTCCAGCGAGGGGAGCCACGAGAACGTCACCCGACTGCAAAACGGAACGGCAGACGTTGCGATCTTGCAGAATGATGCCGTCGCCGATGAACGCGTTCGCAGCTTGGCAATGCTGTACACCGAAGTGTTGCACTTGGTTTGCCGAAAGGATGCCGGCATCCAATGCTTGAACGACTTGGCAGGACACCCCACCAACTTGGGTTCGCAATCAGGCGGGACCCATTCGTTGGTGGAAGCGTTGCTGCGGTTTTCTCGGGTCCAAATTCCAACCAGCCAGCAGCTGAACTTGGGTTTCTCCGACTCCGCCGAGGCATTGCGTTCGGGAGACGTCGACGCGGCATTCTTTCTGGTGGGGCTGGGATCGGAAATCATCCAAGACTTGATTGCGAACCCCGAATTTGAGCTGGTGCCGATCCAAATCCGCGCCGTGGACAGCGAGGGAACCTTCGTTTCAGAGCGGGCATTCATTGACGGGTTCCGCACGCACTACCCGCACGCGGAGTTTGCTGAAATTCCATTGATGTCGTACGAAGGCAGTCCGACCAGCCCGACGCCTTCGGTCGGCATCGGCGCCGTTCTGGCATGCCGTGCGAGCTGGGAGGAAGAGCTTGCCAGTGATTTGGTGCAGACCCTTTTCGCTCATCGTGCGGTCCTGGGACGGAAGATTTCACTCCTCAGCGGACTCGATGAACAGTCCAGTCAGACTCAACTGCAGTTTCCACTTCATCGCGGTGCGGAGGCTTACTTCCGCAGAAACGAACCCGGGTACTTGGCGGAGAACGCTGAATCGATTGGGGTGTTGATCACCGTGGCGCTGTTGCTTGCCAGTGGCTTGCATGGGCTCAAGAAATGGATTGATCAGAAACGCAAGAACCGAGTGGATGTGTACTACGGTCGAGTTCAACAAATCCTTGATTCGCTGGGCAGCCAAGGATTTTCAAATTTTGGCGACGCGTTGCGAGACCTGGAAGCAATCGAATCGACCACGTGCCAGGAATTGATTGAGGAGCGACTCGACGCAGACCATTCCTTTGTGATCCTGCAGAACATGATCCATCGCTGCCGGGCCGAGATCGAACGAGCAGCGGCAACCGCAGGGCGAACCTAAAGCAGGCGATTGTCTATCAAGTCGGTAGCTGGATTCGCCAGAATTCAGAGGTGCGAGTTGATGAGCGTCCGAATTCTTGGCGAATCAGGCGACGGTCTCGCGACCGCGCCGGTTCACGGCGGACGCGTTGCCGCTTGTAGGCCAGGTCCCACCTGGCGCTGGTTCATTGCCGGGGAACACCGCCCTCGCCATGGAAGGTTTTCTGGACGCCTCGCTTCGTCCCCAAGCATCGGCTCGGTGCCAGGTGAGACCTGGCCTACGCCTTCACTCCGCCCGTTGCAAACCGGCAAGATGTTCTCCATCCAAACCGCGGAGCGGTGGCATACGGCAGCCTCGGGTTTTAACCCGAGGTCCCAGTTGAACCCGCAATGGTTCCAAGCCGCGGAGCGGCGACAGGTGGGTTTGCACCCGTTGCCTACTTCACACTCCGCGACGCCCGTCACACGCTCGCAACAGCCGCCGAAGGAACTGGACTCGAAGGTTCCATCTACGCCGGCCTCGAATCGCTCACCGAAAACATCCTTGGTCGCGGATCAAAACGCGTCGCCTAGCCGAAGCTCAAGTCCTCTGTTCAAGATCCCCGGTGAAGAGAACCGAGTCGTTCCCCCATTCGCCCTTGAACTTTGCTTCGGATTCGTACTCTCCGGCGCAGTTGTTGGTTTGCTCCAAGTGCAGTTCTTCGATGCTGGGCCACGTGCTCAGATCCTGGTTGTGCTGAATCGGTCGTGAACTGCACTGATGGAGGTTCATTCGTTACCCACTGTCGCAGTGCATCAGTCCGTGTTCAGGGCAGATGAACGCGCAGCACCAAGCCGAGCTCCCCGGGCACCGTGAAAGTGACCAAGAAGTGAGCCTCCGCAACAGAGGACACTGAGGCTTGGTAACCGGGCCGAACGGCCTTCGGCTCACAGGACGCTGGCTTTGTAAGCCGCTCGGCGTTAGCCGCGGTTGCGTTTCAGTACCGGGGGCGAGGTCCTGGTTGGCGGGAAGGTTGAGGACATCGGGGACACTGAGCCTTGATAACCGGGCCGAACGGCCTTCGGCTCACAGGACGCTGGTTTGTGAGCCGCACGGCGTTAGCCGCGGTTGCGTTTGAGTACTGGGGGCGAGGTCTTGGTTGGCGGAAAGGTTGGCGCGGGCGGGGATGCCGGGTTGGTAACCGGGCCTAACGGCCTTTGGCTCACAGGACGCTGGTCTTGTGAGCCGCACGGCGTTAGCCGCGGTTGCGTTTCAGCACTGAGGGCGAGGTCTTGGTTGGCTGGAAGGTTGAGGCCATCGGGGACACTGAGCCTTGATAACCGGGCCTAACGGCCTTCGGCTCACAGGACGCTGGTTTGTGAGCCGCACGGCGTTAGCCGCGGTTGCGTTTCAGTACCGGGGGCGAGGTCTTGGTTGGCGGGAAGGTTGGCGAGGGCGGGGATGCCGGGGTGATAACCGGGCCGAACGGCCTTCGGCTCACCGGGGTGTGAGACGCCTCTGCTCTGTCACTGCACTGGTACGTGGGTGCACTGGTACGTGGGTGCACTGGGGCCTGGGGTGCGACCGGGGCACGACGGTTCGTCCCGATGACGAACCTACGAACTGGCGCTGCGGTAGCTGCCCAGGGCTCGTCGGAACACCCAGCGACTGAACGTGACGCTCAGCACCGTTGCGATCAAAGCCCAACCGACCAACATCCACTCTTCATTGGTCCGTGGATCGATCGGCTTGGCCAGCAAACGAGCCGGAACGTTGACGACCACCAACACCGGCACCACAAAGGTGAAGAAGCCGTACATCGGCGTGCCCCAACCACGGTTGTAGATTTCCATCGGGTAACGGCTGAAGTTGGTGATGTAAAACCAGAAGTTGTAGAGCGTTTGGTTCCGGCCCAACCAAATGCTGGTCGCCGACAAACAAATCATCAGGCTGTACATGATCACGACGCCGCACATACAGAACAGCACGTAGAGCACCAACGACAACACGCTCGGTATGTGCGGGTCGACCTCTCGCGTGGCCAACCTCGACAAAGCCACCCCCGCGATCACCAACCCCGCCAGGAAGTTTGCCAATGACGACCAACTGACCCTTCGAAACGAAATCAGAAACTGCGTGTCAATCGGCTTCAGCAAGGCAAAGTCCAGCCCGCCCGTCCGTATCAGCTCACTGAATTCTTCGGCGTTGGGCATGAAGAACGCTTGCACGATCGAATTGATGAACCAGGTCGTGGCCAGGAACAGGAAGAATCGCTCACGATCCCAGCCGGTGTCCGCTCCGATTGATCCGGTGAACTGAAAGATGATCAGGTAGAAGCCGACGTTCATCAGTGTCCAACCGATGCTGCTCACACACTCAATCACGAAGTTCGCGCGGAATGTCATGTCGCGAACCAAGCTGTTGCGAGCAAACGTCCCAAACACTCGAACGTATCGCATCCATTCAGAGCCGGTTTCTCGTTCCGGGGTTTCCGAATCGTTCATCCACGGGTCGTCCATCGAAGGGTTGCCTTGCTTCGCCTCGTTCGTTGTTGATTTGGACTGCATCGGATCAACCTCCGTACCCGCTGTAGCGAGCCACACCGCGGGAATAAGACCAACGACAAAGAACGATGAAGAACGTCAACCAGGCCGCTTCGATCGCCATTTCCATCGGCAGGTCTTCGTCAGGAATCTTCCCCAGGAACACAGCGGCGGGGAAATATGCCAAGTACTTCAGAGGCAGCAAGTTGACGAACCATTCGATGCCGTCGGGCAACAACGAAATCGGAAACATGTGCCCTGACAAGAAGAAACTGAACAGCATGTAGAGAAACAGCAAGGACGAGACTTCTAGGAACCAGAATCCAATCATCCCGATGGCCGCTTCGAGGAAAAAGCCAATCAGGAACCCCATCACCAGCGATCCCAAGAACGCGATGAACAGGTGCGGTGGCGGGAATCCGCCGACGAAGTAATCGCGGCAGAGAAAGAACACCAACCCGAACGGTGCAAACGCGATCGCGTAATAAGCGACCTTGTGAGCGATCCGGTTGATCAGCAGGAAGCTGAGCAAATCGATGGGCTGGATGAGATACCGTTTGATCTCACCCTCGCGAATCTGAAGGGCGATGCCGGATGCCAACCCTGGCATGCTGGAGAAGGCGCGGGCCAACATGGTGATCAAGTAGTACGCCACCATGTCTCGAAAACCGAACCCGCCGATCTGCACCGCATCGGTGGCAGCATCAAGCTGAGCCCCCCCCACTGCTGACTCGACCATCTTCTCGGCCGCTTGGCTGGCGGCGATTGAATCGTAAATCGCCCACCACAAAAAGATCTGGGTGACGATCGGCAGGAACCGCATCAATGTCCCGAGCGCGAAATCCCCGCGATAAACCAATCGCTCCGACAGAGCGGTGCTGAAGATCTTTTTCCACACCCGCACACGACCGCTCCACGTCGTTGCGGCGACGTGATGCGAGTCCGGATTGGGATCGTGATAAGACGAAGTTGCGGTCGCCATGAAGAATTGCAGAGAGGCTTGGGAGTGAGTCATACGGGCGACCAAGCACCCAGGACACGCACGGCAAACAGGATGGTCACCCCGTTTGCCGTCCCGAACCAAAGTAGCCGAGAAGCGAGGTTCTTCCGATGCCCCCTCTGCCTGAGAACGCTCGATCCAGGCGTTCAATGGACCCCGAGGCGAGAAAGTTGAAAAGAATTTGCCGCCTGCACTTTCGCCACAGATTGGTATTGACGTGTCCGTGAAACCCCAGCAAACTTCTCGCATGCTTGTAACGAAGCGGGCAGCCTGCCAATTGGGGAATTCCCCCCACCGCGGCTGACACACTACGCTACAGGGATGTAACCGGATCGAAATTTGCCTCGGCACCTCGTCCTTCCCAGTTTGCCAAAGGGAACGTCGAATCGCCGGTCACTCAGGAAGAGTGGCGATCACTCCGCAGCCGCGGAGCCGGGTTGACCGTTCCACTGACCGCATCCAACTTGGGTCGGCAGCCGTTGACAAGCCAGCAAGGAAGATCTTGCTCGACTTGCCCGCCGCATGTCGTTTCTGAGGTGGATGCTCCCCGCGTTCGTGCTGTTTGAATTTGTCGCCAACGACATCTTGATCCGGCCTTTTGACAGGAGCGTTCGTTTGTCCTCTTCAACGGACTTCGACGTCAAAGAACGAGTTCGCGCCGCGACTGACATCGTCGATGTCATCGGGCATGATCTGGAATTGCGTCCGCAGGGCCGTCACTTCGTTGCCCGCTGCCCATTCCACAACGACTCACGTCCGTCGATGACGATCAACCAAGAACGGCAATCTTGGAAATGCTGGGTCTGTGACATCGGCGGGGACGTCTTCAGCTTCATCATGCAACGTGAAGGCGTGGACTTCCCGACCGCCCTGCGAAGCCTGGCCGAACGAGCCGGGATCGAAATCCCCGAATTCAATCGCGGCCCCAAAACACAACCGGGCAGCCCCGACGACAAAGCCACCTTGATGAAAGCGGTGGACCTGGTCTGCCGATCCTACTTCGACGAACTGGCCAGCGGAAAATCCGACGACGCCAAAATGGCCCGCGACTACCTCGCCAGCCGTGGCATTGATGACAGCAATCGCGAACTGTTCAAGATCGGCTTCGCCCCCGACTCCTGGGACTTCGCGATCAACGTCCTGAAACGAAACAAGTTCTCCGAAGCGGTGGCTCAAGCCGCTGGCGTGGCCATTGGCCGCGATGGCAAATCAGGTTGCTACGACCGCTTTCGTGGTCGGCTGATGTTCCCGATCGACAACCCTCAAGGCCAAGCCATCTCGCTGGGTGGCCGAATCATTCCCGCGATTGCCAACCGCATCGCGGAAGCCAAGGGCGACGGGTCCAACGGCGGTGCAAAGTACATCAATGGTCCCGAGACCATGCTGTTCCGCAAATCCAACGAACTCTACGGGCTGCACCTTGCTCGCGATGCAATGCGGGCCGCTGACGAAGTCCTCGTGATGGAAGGTTACACCGACGTTGTCGCCACTCGCATGGCGGGAATCGACCACAGTGTCGCCGTCCTGGGCACCGCCCTGACAGCCTCGCACATCCGCGTGCTCAAACGCTTTGTCAATCGAGTCGTGCTGGTTCTTGATGGCGATGAGGCCGGCAAACGTCGGGCGGAAGAAGTCCTGGAACTGTTCGTCACCGCCGATGCGGACCTGAGAATCCTGACGCTCCCCGATGGACTGGACCCGGCCGACTTCCTGGCTCAACAATCCGCTGCAAATTTGCTGGACATGGCAGGGAAAGCTCCCGATGCGATGGACCACAAACTGAACCGCTTGACCGAAGGCGTCGACGTCACTCGCGACACGCACCGGGTCACGACCGCAATCGAAACGATGCTGGGCGTGCTGACCAAGACACCGGCCAAGAGTGACAAAACCGAACTGAAGATCGACCAGCTGTTGGTTCGCATGAGCCAAACGTTTGGACTGCCCGTCGAACGTTTGCAACGGCGTCTCGAAACGGTTCGCGAAGAATCCGCTGAACGCGAACGCAAGCAAGCTCGTTACCGCAAAGCCAACACGAACAGCGGCCCTCCGAAATCAGCACCGAGCGGGGCCCCGGCGCCACAGAGACCTGCTGCCCGACCACCCGCCGCTGCGGCTCCCATGGACGACTTCGACCCGTTCGCGGAAGCAGCGATGGAAGACGCCGCCGCGTTTGGAATCGACGAAGGCTTCGACGACTACGGCTCCTCGGCCCCGAGCGACTTTGGCGCATCCAATCACCAGCGTCCCAACGCCCAACCTGGCCCACAGCGACCCAACCAGCATCGCCCAGCCCCACAGCGACCTCACGAACCAGAACAAGGCACCCCGATCACGGGCGTTGACCGCGAACTGTTCGAGACCCTGATCGAGTCACCCGAAGTCGCCGCGATGGCAGTCGAATCAATCGACCCGTCTTGGCTGTACTCCAACACCGCCAAGATGCTCCTGTCAGCTTACCAAGACTTGGATCTGCAAGGCCGCGACCTGGATGTCGACTCCGTGCTTGTCCTGCTCGAAAATGATTTTTTGAAAAATCAAATCATCACTTTGCAAGAGCGAATCGAACAGCGAGCAGGACACGTTTTAGACGAGCCCCACCTACGATACACCGCGATCTTGACTCGATTTCGCGAACGTGAATTTGACGCTGAGAAGTCCCGTCAGATTGCAAAATTACAATCCGCATCCTTGCCCGAAGACGAAGAGCTCGCGATGCTGGAACAACTCTTTGCCGCCGAGCGAATCCGGCAAACGCCACGCTAAGACACGCCCACCCAATCCGCCACGAAAAGGAGCCAAGACACCCGACCCAACGGAAGCGTTTCGCGATTCATGATGAATCGCATTTGAAAAGATTTCAAACACGACACTCCAGTCATTGCTGAACTGAATCACGTGATTCAGGTTCCCGCAAACATCAGCGTGACTGACCGTTCCATGAAGGAACGTGACCCATAACAGGAGGTTTTTCCGATGCAATTGATGGACCAAGATCTTTCGCAACTCATCGCCCGCGGAACCAAGGATGGTTTCCTCACCTACGATGAAGTCAACGCATACCTGCCCGACGAAGACGTCAATCCAGAGAAGCTCAACTCACTCCTGTTGGCCCTGGAAAATCGCGGCATCCAACTGATCGAAGCCTCGGAAAAGAAGGCCCGCGACGCCGCCGCACGCCGTCCCACTCCCAATGTCCGCGGCTTGCGTCCGACTGAAATGGGTGCCGACGAAGAGTCGCCCGAACAAGCCTTGGCGAACGAAGTCGCTTCGCAAAGCTTCTCATCGGCTGACCTGCCCAAAGCCAGCGAAGACCCGATTCGCATGTACCTCAGCCAAATGGCCGAGATTCCCTTGCTGTCTCGCGAAGAAGAGATCGCACTGGCGAAGAAAATTGAAATCACTCGCAAGCAATACCGTCGCTCGCTGCTGGAAACAGACTACGCCTTGCGAGCCACCGTCGACACGCTGCAAAAGGTCCACTCCGGCGAACTCCCCTTCGACCGCACGATCAAAGTCTCCCTCACCGAGCGATTGACCAAAGAACAAATCTCCCAGCGGATGCCGCACAACTTGCGAACGCTGAACGACCTGATCGCCAAGAACAAAACCGACTTCGAAATTTTGGTCCGCCGCAGTGCCTCGCCTCGACTGAAAGCCGAAGTCCGCAAGCAGTTCCTGCGTCGCCGCCGCAAATGCTTGGAACTGGTCGAAGAACTGTCGCTGCGAAGCCGCCGGGTCACCCCGCTGCTGCACCAACTCGAAAAGGTCTCCGGCCGCATGACGTTCATCCGCGAGCGCTTGGTCGAACTGGGCAACGACGCGATGAGCCGCGACGAAGCAGCTGACCTGCGTCAAGAACTTCGCGAATTGATGCTGGTCACGCAAGAAAGCCCGACCAGCTTGCACAACCGAATGACCAAGGTTCGTCGCCACTTCGATCAATACGAAACCACCAAGCGTGAACTCAGCGCCGGCAACCTTCGCTTGGTCGTTTCGATCGCGAAAAAGTACCGCAACCGCGGACTGTCCTTCCTGGACCTGATCCAAGAAGGAAACACCGGCTTGATGCGAGCGGTCGACAAATACGAGTACCGCCGCGGCTTCAAGTTCAGCACCTACGCGACTTGGTGGATTCGCCAAGCCATCACGCGGGCCATCGCTGACCAAGCTCGCACGATTCGAATCCCAGTTCACATGATCGACGTGCTCAGCAAACTTCGCCAAGCACAAAAGCGTCTGACGCAAACCCTGCGTCGCGAACCCACCTACGAAGACATCGCCGAAGCGACCGACGTGCCATTGGAAGAAGTCCGCCGCGTGATGGACATCGGACGTCACCCCGTCAGCCTCGACCGCCCGGTCGGAGAAGGCGAAGACAGCAGCTTCGGTGAGTTTGTCCAAGACAGCGAAACGGACAACCCGGTTCGGATCGCCGCCAGCGGCATGCTTCGCAACAAGATCGACGAACTGCTGAAGACACTCACCTTCCGCGAACGCGAAATCATTCGCTTGCGCTACGGCCTGGTCGACGGATACAGCTACACCCTCGAAGAGTGCGGCCGGATCTTCAAAGTGACCCGGGAACGTGTGCGTCAGATCGAAGCCAAGGCAGTTGCGAAGATGCAGAGCCCTTCGCGTGCCGAACGCCTGTCGTCTTATCTCAAACCCGCTGCTTAACCCAGCTTTCCCGCTCTTCACAAAGCGGGTGAAATGCATCCTTGAAAGCCTTTGGCGAAACGTCTTGCAAAAGACGAATAGCCAAAGGCTTTTTTGCTTGAATCACCTGACGGACAAATGGATCTCACACCCCCGATTTGGAATTTTGTGATACAAAGCTGCTGCATGCCCCATTCCCTTGCCCTGTGAACCGTCGTCCCCAGTGGATGGTGAATTCCGTGGCGTAATGTCGCGGAAACGATATTCTACAGGTGGCGGTATGGGTTTTTTCGACGAGTAAGTTTTTAATGGTAGCAGGTGACTTCACTGATCACCGGTGCCCTAGGCGATTGGCTGATGGGTGTTGCCGCATCCGTTTTGGGATGCTGTTCAACTAAGGAAATCAGAGGATAGAAATGGCGACTGGTACGCCGACGAACGGTCCTGGTGACGCAGCCTTGTCATCGGACTCAGGCACAGAAGAAGTTCGGCTGGAACAGTTTCAATATGACGACGGCATTGTCCGATTGTTTGCGACTGCCACGATCGTGTGGGGCATCGTCGCCACCCTGGTCGGCTTGATCGTCGCGGTGCTGTTGGTGCTTCCGTCAATCACGGGCGGTTTGCCTTGGTTCTCGTTTGCTCGCCTGCGCCCCCTGCACACCAACGCCGCCATCTTTGCTTTCGCCGGCAACGGAATCTTTGCCGCGGTTTACTACAGCACCCAGCGACTTTGCAAAGCTCGCATGTGGAGCGACGTGCTCAGCCGCATGCACTTCTGGGGCTGGCAACTCGTCATCGTTTCGGCGGCGATCACGCTACCACTGGGAATCACTCAGAGCCGCGAGTACGCGGAACTGGAATGGCCGATCGATATCCTGATCGCCGTGGTGTGGTTGTTCATCTTTGGTGGCAACTTCCTGATGACGTTGATCAAACGACGCGAACGGCACATGTACGTGGCGTTGTGGTTCTACATCGCCACGATCGTGACGGTCGCGTTGTTGCACGTGTTCAACAACCTGGTCATCCCCGCTGGCTGGTTCAAAGGCTACAGCGTTTACGCCGGTGTCCAAGATGCGTTCATGCAGTGGTGGTACGGTCACAACGCGGTTGCCTTCTTCTTGACGACACCGTTCTTGGGCTTGATGTACTACTTCTTGCCCAAGGCTGCGGAACGCCCCGTTTTCAGCTACAAACTCAGCATCATTCACTTCTGGTCGCTGGTATTCATTTACATCTGGGCCGGTCCTCACCACCTGCACTACACCGCGCTGCCTGAATGGGCCAGCACAATTGGGATGTTGTTCAGCCTGATGCTCTGGATGCCCAGTTGGGGCGGCATGATCAACGGGTTGCTGACACTGCGTGGAGCCTGGCACAAAGTCGCGGCCGACCCAGTGCTGAAGTTCTTCGTCGTGGGCGTCACGTTTTACGGGATGAGCACGTTTGAAGGCCCCATGCTGTCGATCAAATCGATCAATGCCTTCACTCACTACACCGACTGGACCATCGCTCACGTGCACGCCGGAGCTCTCGGCTGGAACGGGTTCATGGTGTTCGGGATGCTGTACTGGATGCTGCCACGGTTGTTCCAAACCAAGATGTGGAGCGAAAAGCTGGTCAGCCTTCACTTTTGGACGGGAACCATTGGGATTCTGCTCTACATCATCCCCATCTACGCCGCTGGCCTGATGCAAGGCTGGATGTGGCGAGCCATGGATGACACCGGCCACTTGATGTACCCCGACTTCATCGAAACGACTCAATCGATCGTCCCCTTGTGGTGGCTGCGAGTGGTCGGCGGCGTGCTGTACGTCAGCGGCATGCTGATGCTGGGCCTCAACTCGATGATGACCTGGATGGGACGTCCCTCCGAATACGAAAACCCGGTGCACACCGCGCCGCGTCTTTCCAAGAGCTACGTGGATCACACGCCCACACCGACCAGCTCCATTGATGACGCCCCAGTTTTGGAACTGGGTAAAAAGGTCAGCATTTGGAGTCAGATGGGATGGCACCGCCGGTGGGAACGCTTGCCCGTTCGCTTCACGGTGTTCACAACCATTGCCGTCGTTGTGGCAACCTTGTTCGAGGTGATTCCAACGTTCCTGATTCGCTCCAACGTGCCGACCATCGCGACGGTCAAACCCTACACACCGCTGGAGCTGGCCGGACGACACATCTTTGTCTCCGAAGGTTGCTACAACTGCCACTCACAAATGATCCGCCCCATCGTTTCAGAAACGAAGCGTTATGGCGAATACAGCAAACCGGGCGAGTTCATTTATGACCGACCATTCCAGTGGGGCAGCCGCCGCATCGGTCCTGACTTGGCTCGCGAAGGTGGAAAACAAAGCAGTTTTTGGCACTGGACTCACTTCGAGAATCCAGAAAATGTTTCACCGGGCAGCGTGATGCCAGCCTATGGGCATTTGTTGACCGAAGACATGAACTACGACGCCATTGCTCCTCACGTGAAGGTCGCCGCCTACTTGGGTGCTGAATACACGGAAGAGGACCTGAACAACACGGCCGAGGTCGCTTACAAGCAAGCGGAATACATCGCCGCTGACATCGTCGCTCAAGGTGGACCTGCCAAGGCCTACGAAAAACAAGCGGTTGCTTTGATCGCCTACCTGCAACGGGTGGGTGTGGATTTGTTCGCGACGGAAGAACCTGCGACGCCGGAGGAGCCAGTTGCTCCAGAAGCGGTCGAAGGCGAAGAGGCGGAAACCATCGAAGAAGTTGCGAATGGGGACTCGCCCCCGCAAGCAAGTTCCGAAGTCGCTGCCGCGAAGTAGCCCGAAGGATTGATCAAAATGCGTTACCAACGCTCCCCCAACACCCTCCAGTGAGAACGTCATGATCCGAGATCTTGTCAGTGCTCTCGACTATTCCATGTTTGCCGAATTGGCACTCGCTTTGTTCGTCGTCGCCTTTGCCACGATGACGTACGGAACACTCCGACTTTCAAAAAATGCATCTGATCGATTCGCTTCGATTCCGCTGAGCGACGATGTGGAGGACCCACGACCATGAGCCAAGTGCCAGAATACGACAACGCTCCGAAGACCGATCACGCCTACGACGGGATCGAAGAGTTTGACAACCCGTTGCCGGGTTGGTGGAAGTGGTTGTTCATCTCGTCCATTGTCTTCAGCCCGTTCTACTTCTTGTACTACCACAACGGTGTTTCCGGCCGGTCGGTGGAAGACCTGTACGGGGTCGCGCTGGCAGAGAACACGCGTTTGCAGTTTGAAGAAATCGGTGACCTGACGCCCGACGAGGCGACCCTGGTCGCTTACATGGAAAAACCCAACTGGGTTCGAGTTGGTCAGTCGGTCTTCAAAGCCAACTGCATCTCTTGCCATGGTCGCGAGGGCGAAGGCCAAGTTGGCCCCAACCTGACGGACGATTATTTCAAGAACATCAAGCAGATCGAAGACATCGCCAAGGTCATCAACAACGGTGCCGGTGGCGGAGCGATGCCGAAGTGGGCGGACCGATTGCATCCCAATGAGGTTGTGCTGGTATCCGCCTACGTCGCCACCCTGCGTGGCAAGAACATCGAAAGCAGTCGCGGCCCAGAAGGCAAGACCATCCCGCCTTGGCCCGAACCCGTTGAAGCCGCCCCCGAAACCCCCGAAGAATAAGCCTTAGTACAATGTCCACGCGAACCTCGTTGCCTCTGTTTTCGCCTTCACCTTGCAAGGTGTGTTACGCAGCGGATCGCGATGGGACATCTGGTGGAGGTGGTCCTTCGCAAGGCAGTGAATCGCTGCTCAAGCCCGAGGAACATGTGCTGAGCACGCTGGAAGCCGATGGCAGTCGCCGTTGGCTCCGGCCCAAACTCTCCATGGGCGAGTGGTGGAAACGTCGACGGGTCACCGCCTACATTTTGATGGTGGTGTTTGTTGCGATCCCGCATTTGCGGATCGGTGGCAAGCCTCTGATTTTGCTAGACATTGCCGCCCGTGAATTCACGGTGCTGGGCAAAACCTTCTATCCCACCGACACGCTGGTCCTGGCCCTGTTCATGCTCAGCGTTTTCGTGAGCATTGTCCTGATCACGGCGATCACTGGACGAGCATGGTGCGGATGGGCCTGCCCGCAAACGGTCTACATGGAATTCTTGTTCCGTCCCATCGATCGTTTTTTTGATGGCACCTTGGGCAAAGGTGGAAAACCCGCAAGCGGAATCAGTCCGGTTTGGCAGATCGCACGCTTCGCCGTCTATCTTGTCCTCTGCATGTTCCTGGCTCACACGTTCTTGGCCTACTTTGTTGGCACCGAGAAACTCGCCCAGTGGGTTCGAAGTTCGCCGATCGATCATCCATCCGCTTTCCTTGTGATGGCGGGCACGACCGGATTGATGCTGTTTGACTTTCTGTTTTTCCGAGAGCAAATGTGTTTGATCGCGTGTCCCTACGGACGCTTTCAATCCGTCATGCTCGACGAGCAATCCAAGATCGTCGCATACGATCCCGCTCGCGGCGAACCTCGCATCAAGGGAAAACGAACCCACGATGATGACCGCGGAATCGATCTTGTCCGCGGGAAGGAGGCGGGTGACTGCGTGGACTGTCACCAATGTGTGGTCGTCTGCCCAACCGGAATCGACATTCGCGATGGCCTGCAAATGGAGTGCATCAACTGCACTCAGTGCATCGACGCATGCGATGATGTGATGCACAAAGTGGGCAAGCCGAAGGGTTTGATTCGCTACAGTTCACAAGACGCCATCGCTCGCAAACCCAAGAAATTGTTGCGTGCACGAACGATCATTTACCCGATCGTTTTGGTCGGCGTTTTCTCTGGTTTGGCCATGGCGATCTCCAGCAAGAGCGGGTTTGACGCGAGAATCCTTCGCGGTCGCGGGGCGCCGTATTCGCTGTTGGGTGCCAAAGAAGTCTCCAACGCCTTCAACTTGCGGTTGGTCAATCGAACCGAGATTGCTCAGACCTATGAACTGTCGACGGATCACTCGAGTATTCAAGTTGAGATCATTGACACAGACGCTCAACGACTTGAACCCGCTGAATCCAAACTGCTGCCGATTCGATTGAACTTTCCTTCGTCGATGACCATGGGCGATGGAAATGAATCCATTGAACTGACGGTCAAGGATCAAAGCGGCAACGAACGCACTATCTCAATGAAGGTCCTGGGGCCACGCCGCTAATCATGTCATCGAAAACCGATCCCACCCCATCCGTGGAAACGCAACAAAAAGATGAGCGTCGTGCCAAGCGATTCTACATTTCTTTGGTGCTGCTGCTCTTCGCGATTCAGTCCACCATCCTCGGCACCGCGCTCAAGTTGGCGATCGGTGACCCGGCCTTGGCGGTGGTTCCCGACTATCACCAAGCTGCTTTGAACTGGGACACGTCTCATCGTGCATCCCTGGCGTCCGATCGCTTGGGCTGGGACGTCGATGTGATCGTCTCAAACATTTCCGACGCGAAAGGCCAGCGAGCCATTTCAGTGGAACTTCACAATCAACAGGGCGAAGCCTTGGACGACTTGAACGTCGAGGCAATGATCTATCGACATGCGGATGCGGCCGCTTTCCAAGCAATCGACTTGCCAAGCACAGGCGGCGGACGCTACCTGGGCATGGCATCCATGCCACAACAGGGACTTTGGCAAGTGGAAGTGAGCATTGGTGGAGCGGGAGAACCGATGACCCTGTCACGCACACTCGAACTGGAAAACTGAAATGTGGATGTTAGCCAGTGCCGTCGTCACGGCGAGTTTGTTAGGCAGCATGCACTGCGTTGGCATGTGCGGCCCGCTCGCGATTTGGGCCAGCGGTGCTGGTGAGAAACAACCCAAAGCGACCGTCGTCTGGTCCACCACGCTGTACCACCTGGGGCGTTTGCTGACTTACGTGCTGGCAGGACTGATCGCCGGCACCATCGGCAGCCTGGTCGAAATCGGTGGCGAAACACTTGGCGTTCAACTGGCTGCCGCACGTGTCGTGGGCACGATCATGATGGCTCTCGGAATTTGGAAACTGTGGCAGATTGTTTCCGTCAATCGATCCACCGCCAAACCGATCACGCCCTCCCGCATTGGCGGTGTCCTGGTTCGTTTACGCCCCCTCATTTTTCAATTGCCTGTTGCTGGCCGCGCCCTCGCCATTGGAATGTTGACCACCTTGCTTCCCTGTGGATGGTTGTATCTGTTTGCTCTTGTCGCAGCCGGAACAGGCCAAACGCTCAACGGTGGTTTGGTGATGGCAGCGTTCTGGTTGGGCACGGTCCCAGCCCTCACCGCACTGATCGCCGGCACCCAATCGTTGTCGCGTCGATTCACCAAGTTCATCCCCGCCGCGGCCGCCGCGACGTTGATCATCACGGGTGGGTACACCGCATCAGGCCGAGGCTTTGCAGACTTGCAATCGTTGACGGACATCCGCGCCAACGTCGACTTGGATTTGGACGGATCCAACTCGCAACAAACACTCTCAGAGTTGACCGCAACTCCGCTGCCCTGTTGCTGCGCCGAAGGCATTCCCTGCGAATCGCCTGAAGAGTGATCGCACGTCATGGCTTCGAAATTGGACGCGTCAAACGACGCCGCGTCGTCGTCGATCGACGTGACACTGCCTTGCATCCACTGCGGTGAGCCGACGGATGTGCATCGCGACACAGATCCGCAGACCGTTTTCTGCTGCCATGGATGCCGCGGCGCGTACGAGTTGATCCACGGCTGGGGCCTTGAGAATTACTACGGCTTGCGAGACCAGTTGGCAGGCGGCGGTCAACCGATCGATCGCGTCGGGCAGCCCTCCTCCGAGGAAACCCTGCACGAACGATACACCGTCTTTGATCGAGCCGATTACCTGGGTGCGTCCCAACCCATCGAGCAGTCCGATGGGACGATGCGATGCGAACTCGCCGTGCATGGGCTGCACTGCGCTGCCTGTGCCTGGCTGATTGAAAACGTTGCCACGCGAACGCCGGGTTGGCTGGACGCGCGGGTCAAGATGAGCGAACACACGATGCGGGTCGTGTTTGACCCCAAGCTCATTTCGCTCAGCCGGATCGCTCAACCACTTGATCGCCTGGGCTACGAGCTGTCGCCCCTGCCTGAACATCGCGAAGACCACTTTCGCCAGGAAAATCATCGGCTGCTGATTCAGATCGCTTTCGCAGGCTTCTGCGCCGCCAATGCGATGTGGATTGCCATCGCGCTGTACGCCGGTGAGGCGTCCGATGTGGAAGCCTCCCACTGGTCGTTCCTCAGGTGGACCGGAACGGGCTTGGGACTGGCAGCGGTGTTGTTGCCCGGACGCACCTTTTTCCAAGGTGCCTGGGCATCGGTCAAAACCCGAACGCCGCACATGGACCTGCCCGTCGCACTCGGACTGTCCGTGGGCACCCTGGCGGGAGTGATCGCTGCGGTCACAGGACAGGGCGAGTCCTACTTTGATTCGTTGGCAGTGCTGGTGTTCCTGCTGTTGATCGGACGCTGGATTCAATTTCACCAGCAGCACCGGGCCGCCAAGGCAGTCGATTTGTTGTTGCGGATCACACCTCGCCACGCCCATCGCATCCTGCAGAACGATCAAACGGAACTCGTCCTCGTCGACAACCTGCGTCCCGAAGATTCTGTTCGCGTGATGGCAGGTCAGAGCGTTCCCGTGGACGGGACCGTTCTGGCCGGGCAATCATCGATCGACCAATCGCTGCTGACCGGCGAGAGTCTGCCCGTGTCGGTCCAAGTCGGTGAATCGGTTTCTGCGGGAACGGTCAACTTGCAAAGTCCGCTGGACATCCAGGTCACGTCCGTCGGCCGCGAAAGTCGGATCGGCCAGGTCATGCAATCGGTCGAAGAAGCCGCCTCGCAAAAGACGCCCATCGTTCAACTGGCCGATTCCATTGGTGGCTACTTCGTGGTCATCGTCACGTTGTTAGCTGGCATCACGTTCTGCGTGTGGCTGGGTGATGGATTTGGCCCCGCGGCATCCCATGCAACTTCGCTGCTCATCGTTGCCTGCCCCTGTGCGTTGGCTCTGGCGACGCCACTTGCCATCGCAGTTGCACTGGGCAGAGCTGCGAAACGAAAGATATTGATTCGAGATGGTTCTTCACTGCAAACGCTGGCGTCTGTTGGAACGATTTGGTTTGATAAAACCGGCACCTTGACCGAAGGCAAGCCGCGAGCGGAATTTGTGGAAGGCGATGCGTCTGCGATCGCTCACGCCGCGGCGATTGAACGCAGTTGCGAGCACCCGATCGCGATTGCCATTCAACGCGAAGCCAAGCGACGTGATCTGGACATCCCGACCAACGCACAACTTGACCAAGTGCATGTGGGAGGGGTCTCGGGCGAGAGTGATGGGCATCCCGTTTTGGTGGGCAGTCTTTCGTTCATGCAAAAACACCATGTTGCGATCAGCGATTCAGTCTTGGCCGCGTGCGAACATTGCACCAATCAATCGTCCAGCCCCAGTGTGATTGCGATCGATGGCATCGCGACCTGCGTGCTCGCCATCAGTGACCCGCTTAAACCCAACGTCGCTGGCTTTCTCGAATCGCTACGAGACCGAGGCTGGCAGGTCGGGATTCTTTCGGGTGATCACCCCAAGATTGTGGCCCACGTCGCTCAACAACTGGGAGTCGACGCCTCTTATGCACTGGGAGGTTTATCACCGGAAGCCAAACTGAAACACGTCCGAGATCATTCGCAGGGATCGACGGTGATGGTTGGCGATGGCGCGAACGATGCTGCGGCGTTGGCCGCGGCGGATGTTGGAATTGCGGTTCGCGGAGGTGCGGAGGTCAGCCTTCAGGCCGCACCGATTTACATTGCCTCCGACAGCATGATCGCAATCGACGATTTGATTCGCGCGTCTCGACGGACACAGGCTTTGATTTACACGGCGTTCACCGCCTCACTCAGCTACAATGTGATTGCGGTTGCCCTCGCGATGACAGGGCGAATCAGTCCACTCGTCGCGGCGGTCTTGATGCCGATCAGTTCGGTCACAGTGCTTGCCCTCACGCTGGCGTGGCCCATTTTTCGCGAGAAAAAAACATGAGTGTCCTCTTCATTGCTCTGCCACTGGCACTGCTGCTCGGCGCCGGTGGAATGCTTGCGTGCATCATGTGCATCCGGGGCGGTCAGTACGACGACCTGGAATCACCCGCTGTCCGAATCCTGATTGACGAGGACGGTCAGCCCCGGGATCGCAAGACAGACGCACCAGGTGCCAACGAAACTACCGATTCACCCCAAACCTCCCAGGGTCGTTTACCCTGAATTTTGAGCAAAATTTGGCGAGGGCGTGACCGATAACACGCTTATGGATCGCCACACCCTCAAAATTGCAAACCGCGAGAATCACGTCCGCCATGACATGGTGATCGCGACGCATGGCTTTCTTTCCAACGGTCAAAGCCTGGACCCCATCGCAGATCTTTTGACGATGGCTGGCTATGAATGTTCGGTGTGGGAATACCCCAGTTTGCGAGGCTCGATCCTGTCACACGCCAGCCGATTGACCGGGTTGATTCAGGAAGCGATGGCCCGACCGGACATCCGCCGAATTCACTTTGTCGCGCACAGCATGGGCGGCATCATAGTGCGTGCTGCAATCGCGCAGTCCCGGATGGAAACGCTCGCAAAAAATCAGTGCGGACGGTTGCTGATGCTGGCGCCCCCGAACAAGGGATCCTGGCTGACGCGGTTCCCCCTGGGTCCCTTTGCGAGTCAATTCCCGCAACTCGTCGAACTGTCGGAGAAAGAAGACAGCCTGGTCAATCAGTTGCCTCGCCTTCATCGATTCGATGTGGGCGTGATCGCGGCCCAGAACGACTGGATCGTTTCTCAGACTGCAACTCACCTGGAGGGGCAAATGGACCATGCCGTGGTCCCCACGTCGCACCAGCGATTGGTTCAGCATCCTCTGGCGATTGAGATGACGCTTCGATTCTTGGAACGCGGGCAATTGCACGAACGTGTCGATCATGAAACGGCTGGACCGACGATCCCGTTCCAGCCTTTGCCCCATTCCAACGCCAACGCCAACGCCAACACCGTCACTGAGCACTCAGCGTCGAACCGTCGCAGAGCGGCCTGAGCCCAGGTCAACGACTCACTGCGCGACGGGTTTCACGTTCGCGGATGGCTTGGGAACCGCGAAGAAAGTGTTGGCGCGACGCACGCTATCGGGATCCACTTTCTCGAGTTCCTTGATGGCCTCAGCGGCCTCGGGTTTCGGGCACGCCCGCAAGTAATTCACGGCGGGAACTCGAACCCAGTTGTTTTCAGCGTCAGCGTCGAGGAACAATTGCTTGATCCGAGCGATTTGGCTCCAGTCGTTCCAGCGAGCCAAATCGGGAATCACCAAGTCCGCCAAATCGGGTCGTTCGAGAATGTGGTGCAGCGACGGAACCAAGGCACTGCGAGCGATCACCCCACCTTCACTGCCGTGAAACCGCAGCGCCATGATGGCGGCATAGGTGTCCGCGTAGGAGGCTTGCTGGTTCTCCAGGAACAACTCGTCGATGACAGCCAGCCCCTTCTCGCCCCCCAAGGTCAGGTAGCAGGCAATCAAAGCATCAAGCCCCGAGCGTGAGCTCTTTTGCGTGCTTCTCAACATCGATTCCAACATCGGCAGGTCCTCTTCACCGCCGCAGATTCCCAACAACGTCAAGTACATGCGTTTGCGTTCGGGGGACATCTCGGGATCTTGGATCCAACTGACCAAAGCGTCGTGATCCAAAGCCGATTCGATCTTTCTGATTTCTTCATATGGTGTGGTCGCGAATTCGTCGTACGCATCCCGGGACAACATCGAGTCTTCGTCTTGCAGGTAGTCGTAATAGAACAGCAGTCGCTGGGACGGTTCCTTGTCGGCCAACTGGGTGATGCTTTCCAGGTACTTTTCGCTTTTGGGGGTCAGTGGCAGGCAAGACCACTGCATGTCCCGAGGATCGACACCGCTGAGCATGAATCGGCGGCCCTTGGCCACGTCACCGAAATAAACCGCGGTGACGGTTTGGCCGACTTCCACGTGCTCGCCGCCTTTGAGCACGGTCTCGATTCGCATCTTGACCTCTCCGGTGTCGGCATTGCGTGTCAGATCGCTCTGCAACGCCGTTGCGATGACCACCGCGTCCATCACCTCCATCTCCTGCCGGAGCGTCTGCGACACGGCACTGCAAAACGGGCAAGCGGACGCGAGCGGACCGGTCAACAGCGTTCCGAGCACCATCACGCCAACGAGGACACGAGTTTTCAGAGTGGTCATGAATTCACAAAAGGTGGGTGGGTGACGGGCGGGAAACGGAGGACGTTGCGTGTCAGCGACGAATCAGAGTCTACGCTCCAGATTGGACGGTGTTCGAACCGTCCCGGATCAAAATTCTAACATCTGGACCGACAATCGGAAACGAAACGACTCATCCCGATCGGTGGGTTGTGCCGATAACTCCGATGAAACCGGTGTGGACCACTCCACGCGGGAAAACCACGTGATCAAAAGATCCATCGCCAAACGCGATTCATACCCGGGGGGGAATGTCGGAATGTACCAACGAGCTACCATTTTGGCCGCAGCAGCGGCTGTTTTCTTTGTAGGCTTTGCCTGCGATTCGCCTCAAGCTGCAGCCCAGGGCTATGGGGCCCCCGTGGCGATGGGAGCCGGTGGAACCCTTCCCAACGGGATGGGACAAATGGGCTATCAAGGCCAACGTGCCTATGGTCAAAGCTGGGGATCATCCGCCGCCAACACCGATTGGAACCGGATGTACCACTATCCCTACGTCTACTACCCCCAAAACTTCTGGGGCCAAGACTACTACAAAAGCAGCGATAGCTTGTACCATCGTTACCCCACGGAAATGAGAATTCCCGTCTACAATAAGAGCTGGCACAACTACTACCCGAGCAATCGCCGGTTCCACAAAGGACACCACTTCATTCTTGACACGTTCTAGTCGACCGTCCCGCCCCAAATCGCTCATCAAACAGCTCGATGCATCCACCGCTCGCGTGTGGATCATCGACGCTGCCGGTGAGCTGATACACCTTTCGCCCACCATGGCGAAATGGCTCGGGAATTCCAACGAGACCGACGACTCACAAGCAGTCGAGACATTGCCGGAACATTGGGTCGACGCACTCCGCCCCGACCCATCGATCCGTTTTCGCTGTCACCAGACGCGACGGATCACGCTGACCCAAGCGGGGAACCACGCTCCGAATCGGGGGCAAGGTTCTGGCTCTCATTCCGATGAAGCCCTCACCGCGGTCGCTCACTGGGTCTCGCTCGGCACCAGCGGCTACACCCTGGGCTGCCTCGGCGAATTCCTCCGCGACAGCGACGTGCCGCTCGCGGATTGGCTTGGCGAAGGCGGCCTGCGTCAGGAGTCTCAGCTTCGCGAATTGATCGCGAAGCACCGCTCGTCCAACGCCCGCACGGCGGACATCTTGTTGGCAGGCGAATCAGACGCAGCCGAACTGCTCCGCCGGCGCGTGACGGCGGCGACCTCCATGCGTTGTCACTTGGGTTTGTTCACGATCACCAACGCCAGCAGTCGCGAGCTTGCATTGTGGCTCCATGACGCATCGACCCCCGAGGAATCACTGACCATCGTCGACGGTGCCTTGATGGATGCGGAACTGCTGGAAGCCTATGCAGCACCCGCGATCCATTCGATCAACCGCAGCGAGTCAGGTCGCGGCGACGCAACGTTGCTGATCGAACGCTTGGACGAAATGCCCGACGACGCTCAGTTGAAACTGAGTCAGTGGGTGGAAGTGTTTGGTGATCACCTCCGCCTGATCGGTTTGCTGGATCCAGCTCGAGTCATGGAGACTCAAAAGCAAACCAATCCCACCGTCGATCCTCTGGACGCACAGATTGCCGAACTGACTCACGTGCCCCAGGCGGTCACGGGCATCGCCAAACCACTTCTGAATCTGATGTGCGCAATGCCAATCACGATCCCTCGCTTGCAGGATCGCCGCGAGGACATCCCGGCCCTGGCGTTGGCATTGCTTCACGAGGCTCATCGATCGAATCAGTCGCGGAAGCAAAGCACAAAGACGGAGATGCCACGCCTGGGACGCGATGCATTGGATGCGTTGACGCTGTACCCGTGGCCCAACGATTTTGACGAACTTGCCGAAGCCATGACATCGGCCCTTGGTCGTGTCGTAGGAGAACGCATCGGTCGCGAACATTTGCCCTTGGTCATTCGATCCTATCGCGTCGGTCCCAACGTGACCTCCGAAAAGAAATCGGACCCTGACAACAACGACAGCAACTTTCGAATCCATTCGCTGGACGAAGCCGTTCAGAAATACGAACGCGAGTTGATCGACCGGGCGATCAACGCGGCCCAAGGCAACAAAGCCGAGGCGGCTCGCCGACTCGGAATCAGCCGGGCTCGGTTGCTACGGAAACTCGACGGATGATCGCCGTGGAAACGAAACTTTGGATCACCGGTCCCGAGTCCGAACGTTGGTTCGATGCGGTGCGAGTGATGTGGGCCGCCGATTTCCATCCCGAACGTTTTGCCTCGCTCCGTGAACTGCCACTCCGCAAACGGAATCTTCGTACGCAACCGACTCCGATCGCCGAAGTTGTCCTCTGGGCCGGTGTCCCAGAGGGCATCCTGGAATTGACCCGATGGCTCGGCTCGCCCGCGGCGCACGCCGGGCATCGCCTTTACATCGCGGCAGGTCAATGGTCCGATGCAGAACGTTCGGTTCTCCAGCGATTCGGCGTCCGCTTGACCGTTGCTGAACTCACGGACCTGATCGCCATTCAACCCATCGTGCGTGATTGGTCTCTCCGCGTTTCCCAATGACAGACAACCTCCACGCACATTCATGACATCCAACTGCGACACCCTAGCCACTCGACTGACGGGCGTCGGTCGGTCCGCCGTCGCGGTGATCGGTCTGCGAGGCCCGCTCGCGGCTCAGTGCGTGAACGACTGCTTTGTCCCCGCATCCAATGCTCATCCCCAAATGCTGGCCGGTCAGGTTCGCTACGGAACCTGGAAAAGCAGCGACGGCGTCCCGGGGGAGTCAATTGTTTTGACCCCGATGTCTGACGGCGGGTTTGAAATCCATGGGCACGGCGGTGAAGCCGCGGTCAGCGCAATCCTGGCTTCACTGAACGACCGAGGTGTTGCCACGGTGGATGACTCGCGTTGGCGTCAAAACGAATCCATCATCGTGGCCGAAGCTGAACGCGTCTTGCAGAGATGCGTGACCGGGCAGCAAGCCGCGATTGCACTGGATCAAACTCGAGGAGCGCTGAGGCAGTGGTGCGAGCATTGGATCAACTGCCTGGAATCCGCAAACTTCTCGAACGAGTCACCGACACAACAAACGGCCTTGCTCGATCAACTTTGCCAAGCGGCACAGACCGTGTGCTCCCACGGCGAAAAGGGGGTTCGTTTGATCGAACCGCGTCGGTTGGTTCTTGCGGGTCCACCCAACGTCGGCAAAAGCAGTTTGATGAATCAGATCGTCGGCTTTCGACGCAGCATCACGCACGACGCCGCTGGCACAACGCGAGACGTTTTGCAGTGCGACACGGTGATCGCCGGGGTTCCTGTTCGGCTAAGTGACACCGCGGGCATTCGTGAAACGGCGCACTTGACCGAGTCGGGGGCATCGATCGAGCGAGAAGGTATTCGCCGCGCGTCGCTCGCGATCGAGACCGCTGACCTGCTGTTGATCGTGTGCCAACCTTCGACCTTGGATCAACGGGCCAGATTTCGAAGCGAGCTCCCAATCTCGGATCGAACACACGTCTTGGAAGTGCTGAACAAGGCGGACCTGCTGACGGGAAACGAAACATCAGCCACCGCACCGATCGAGCATCAAACCATCGCGAGCGATGACGACAACCCTGGAGTCGCAAAGCTGATGGAAACGTTGGCCCGCCATCTGTTGTCGACACTTCCGCCTCGTCATTCGCCCGTGCCGATCTGCCAGCGACAACAAGATCTCGCACGGCGACTTTGCCGGGCTAACTCGCTGGAGGCTGCGGATGCAACGTTGAAACAATTGCTGACAGGAGTCGCCCAGTGACCACATCGCCCATTGAGCTCGAAGTCACGGAAAAATTGCGTGAAGCAATGCGAGACTGCATCGCCGATCGCATGCATTCGCCGGTGATGCAAACGCTGCCCAGCGGAACCAAGGCGGTTCTCAAGGATATCGCTGGACTGCAAACCCGAGCCACGGCGACCCTCGGCCCCCCGATCCGCAAAGAGGAATCTTGGTGGGTGAATCGACGAGCGATCCAGCAATCCACCACGTCGCAGGTCGCGAAATTCAAAGCGAGCTGGTTCGGCGATCTACCGGTGACGGACATCTGCTGTGGAATCGGAGGCGACCTGATCGCCTTGGCTCGTCGCGGCCCCACCACCGGCATCGACGCCAGCGAATCCATCCTGTCCTTCACTGCAGCCAACTTGTTCACCGCAAATGTGAAGGCTGAACTGCGTTGCCTGGACGTCATGGAATCGGAACCGGCCGATGTCGTGAACGGATCGAAATGGCTTCACATCGACCCTGACCGGCGCGTCGACAATCAACGCCACGTCCAACCCGATGCCTGGTTGCCAACCTGGGAACGCACCGTGGAACTACTCAATCAAGTCCAAGGCGGTTTGGTGAAGATGGCCCCGGCAACCACACTTGAATCGTCCATCGCCGAAGCCTGTCATCTGATGTGGATTTCTTCCGGCGGAAGCGTTCGCGAACAAACTGCAATTTGGGGCACCCTCCCAACGCCACCCGCAGCTTCAATGGACGGTGCCACCTGGAAGACAGGCGGACGAACGGCCGTCGTCCTGAAGCATGACACGGTCCACTGCTACTCTGCCGCATTGGGTGACTGGACCGTCCCTGCCTCGGTGGTTTCGTCGGCTGAAAGTTGGATGATCGATCCGGACGGGGCCATCCGAGCGGCAGGCTTGACGGACCACTTCGCTCGATCCCACCAAGCTCAAACGCTGGGTGGACCGTCAGGATTTTTGACCGCAGCTTGGACGGCGATGGAAGGTGAGTCCTCCAACCCGCAGACAACTTGCCAGCATCTGGCCGTGGTCGCCCCCATTCGCGACCGACTGTCTTGCGACGACCGAGCACTGCGACGGTACTTCCGAAAAGCGAAAGCGTATCCAGAGGTCATCAAGGTTCGGGGCGTCGACATCGACCCCGCCAAACTAGGAAAGAAACTTCGCGAGTGCGGCGAGACTCCCTTGGCACTATGGATCGGCCGAAACGGCAAGAAAACCTACGCCGTCGTGACCGAACTGCCCACGCCCCCCCTTTCTTAAAGGTCGGGCGGTTTTCTGGTGCTGCTTTTCCGCGGGTTTTCGTCTGCTGCACCTCTCCTGAAACGAAGTTTGGGGAGAGCAACAGCGATATACTAGGTCGAGCGACGCCGTTCAGGCGTACGCGAGGGTGAGGGCCGGGTATGGGAAGCGGCGCGGATTGCCCTCCCCCGGAAATCTCGCTGAACGCTCGTTTTCCGACCCCTCCCGCTGCACGGGCGGGGTTCTTTAGGCATTACAAGCACGGCACTTGAAAACTGCACGACCTCTTTCACGAGCGGGGTCCGCAAGATGTTACGAACACCGCATTGAACACCCGCTCGACCTCTGGAGGGGGGAACAAAAAGGGCGGGGACACTCTCACGCGGGCGATCCCTGATCCGACCGTTCGCACGGGCAATCGGGTTTCAATTATAGTGGGGCAGTTGAGTTCCTCGGATCTCAGCTTCGCTCTTCTTCTTCTCGATTCGGACCACGGTTTTATGGGCGTTCGTTTTGCTTGCCATGCCTGTGGGAAGCGACTGAACATCAAGACAGAACTTGCCGGACGTCAGGGCGTTTGCCCCGCGTGCTCGGTGCGTTTTCGCATCCCCACACAAGATCAGCCCCAATCGATCGCGGTCGATGAAGACTCCTCGGGAAGTCATCCCCCAGCCACGTCGGACTCCGACCAGATGGCTGATGTTTTGGAATCGTCCGATCAGGATCCCGGTGTCGAAGCGTCCGATTCATCCCCCGCCCACGGCTCCTTCTCCGCGTCGGCTGCTGGCGGATCAACCACGATCGAACGCCCCCAGACCAAAGCAACCACCTCCGAGAAGAGCGTCATTCCCGCGGAACCGGCCCCTTCCAGCCCCGATGCAATCCTCGGTGACTCGACCGCGGTCTGGTACGTCCGTCCGCCAAGTGGCGGCCAGTACGGCCCTGCAGATGGCCCAACCATGAAGCAGTGGATCACAGAAGGTCGCATTGCTGATTCAGCCATGCTGTGGCGTGACGGCTGGCCAGATTGGAAGCCCGCTGGCGAAATCCTGCGTCAGCTGAAACAAAAAGGTCCCGCCATCGAGAGCAACCCTCCTCAAAAAGCCATTCTGGCGACGCCCGGCAACGCGCACCTCGTCGACGGCAAGTTGGTTGACGCTCCCGCAAATCGGGACAAGGTTGCCATTCTCAATCGAGGCGGGCCGCTTGAATCCAGCAAACGCAAACGATCGCGAAAGCGAATTGCCGCGACCGTTGCGTTGGTGCTGATGTTGGTACTCTTGGTCGCGGCCTTGGCCTTCGTCGTTTTGCGTTGAAAACCGTCCATGCTTGGCGACGTCCTGCGCCCCCTCGGACCTGAAGAGCGGTGTTCAGCCGGCCGCGTTGGCCAATCGCTTGGGACGCGCGTGTGTTTGAACATGAAGTTCTCGCAGCAGCTCAATGTCGCTGAGCAAAGCACGCCTCCATTCCATCGGAATCTTCGACACGTCGACGCCGCTGGATCCATCCTTCCCAGCTTGCAATCGCCGACTGGTATCTCGAACTGCATCCCGTTCGTCTTCCGTCATCGCATGCTCCGCATGACTGGCTCTCAATACCTCGTGGTGGGTGTGAAAAAAAGTCGGGCTGTCAATCAGTTGTTCCAACATCGACGACTTCGGCAGAACCGCCCATTGTTGTCGGGAATCCAACATGGCCTGTTCGTACAACTGGTACACCTCCGGCGGATTGGTTTCCTCGGGGATGACCAGCAACCGCAGCTTCCCCAATGACTTGCCGAGATCCCGGCTCGCCATCACCATCGCCAACGGAATGGCCAAAATCAAACCTGCGGTGATTGGCAGGAACCACACCGCCCATGATGGGGCGAACGTGAACACCGCCGCGGTGATCGCGACACCCAGAATGGTCAGACCTCCGAAATCCCGCACGGCTTGCAACATCGACACGCCATGCTCGCCACGTTGCTGCGACGACCAGGTCACCTTGCGCCCCCTCAGCGTGGAGACCACAAATCGGGTGTGCATGACAGCCATGATCGGCGACAGCAACACCGACAACACGATCTCCATCAGCACACTCAGCAACATTGAAATGGCACCTCCGAATCGCCAGGCTTGCCCGTGGGCGACCACGCTGGCATAGCCATACAACTTCGGCACCAACAACATCGCCATCGCCGCGATGAACAACCCGAACTGCATCGTGCTAGGCGCCACCGATTGGAACCCAACGAAGTCCGACGGAACACCATTTTCCAACGCCCAACTGGCAACACACAGGCACGTGAACAAGATCCAAAGCGGTGAACTGGCATACGCCAGCACGCCACTGAAGAAGTGCAGGCGGCTGACCGGGTGAAAACCTTCACTGAGCAGCAACCGACTGTGTTGCAGGTTGCCTTGGCACCAACGTTGATCGCGCTGAGCGTAGTCGGTCAACGTTGTGGGACACTCCTCGTAGCTGCCACCAATGTCATTGGCGAGTCGAACCTTCCAACCATTGCGAACCAGCAGAGATGCCTCCACGAAATCGTGAGACAAGATTTCGCCCCCCAAGGGAGCCTGTCCTGGCAACACTGGCAAGTCACAGCAATCGCAGAACGCTTCCACACGAATGATCGCGTTGTGTCCCCAATAGTTGCCTTGCTCCGCTGCCCAAGCGTCGAACCCTTCACAGAACACCGGGCCATAGGCCGCCGCGGCAAACTGCTGCAGACGAGCAAACCAAGAGTGACGACCGATCGGTGTGGGTGGAACTTGTAAAATGCCCAGCCGATCATCCGCTTCCATTCGTCGAACCATTTCCACCATCGTGTCGGGCTCGAGCAGACTGTCTGCATCCAACACGATCATGAACGAATATGGATCGGACCAGCGGCGACAAAAGTCAGCGATGTTCCCCGCTTTGCGAGCCACATTTTCTCGGCGATGCCGGTAATAGACGTGGCAGGACGTTCGGACTTCTTCTTCCAAGCGGTCGGTCAATTGAGACCAAGCCAACTCTTCGGCGAGCCAGACTTCGGAATCATTCGTGTCACTCAGGATAAAGAAATCAAATCGGTGATTCGGCCCCAAGCCTCGAACCATCGCTTCCACCCGTGCAAAAACATCTTCAGGTGACTCGTTGTAAACCGGCACCAGGACCGCCGTTGGAGGCTTCTCGCCCGACACCGTTGTAGGTTCGCGTTTCGGTGTTCGACGCCGTAGCAAACGAATCCACCCCAACGTGGCGACCACGAACGAAAATCCGATCCAACCAAACAACAACGCGAACAGAGGAACGGTCAGCCATTCCAACCATCCACGGCCATTTGCTGACATCGATGTGACGTACACGGTCGTGCCTGCGATCGTGATCAAGAGAACCAGCGTTACGATCCCCCAACGGATCCGCTTGATTTCCTTACTGACCATCGGTCATGGCCTCTGGTCGTGGTTCGCGACCTTTTCCACTGACCGTACCAATCAGCGCCATCACTGGCTCCTGGATGTGACGGGATGCCATCTCCATCCACCATTGCGACCGCAATGGACCAATCAACGGCGGTGTCGCGTTTGGACGCAACGTCCGAGCTCCCGATTGCGGGATCACCCGCCGGCGTTGGCTCGTCGCCCCTTCCGATGCATTCTTGCTAGGTTGAAAAAACAACTCGTCGATCGCCGCTTCCAAAGTCACCTGCGGCAGACGTGGGTCATTGCTTTCACCAGAATCGTGCACCGCTTCGTTGGAATCGGTGTCCACTCGCAATCTTTGTTTTGCGAGCCCAACGAAGTAGTGTGATTGATCTCGCACGCTGTCAGGATGGTGGTTCCCGCAGCGATGCAAATAATCCGCAATGACAGACAGAGATTGGTCGTTGAGAGTGTTCATCGGAAGAGCCTGAAAAGATAAGGGGCCAGTCGAACGAGTGGCGCGTGGGCTTCACGTGACGCTAAACCAAACGGTCAAAGCATCGACGTTTGCCACCATGAGGGTTTATCAAATCCCGCGCCAGAACTTCCCGACTAATCGGCAAATTCATTTTTAAGTTCGCTAAGGGAGCCACGAGCGGCTCACGACCGGTGCAAAGAGTCCCGAGAACGCCCACACCAGAATGAGAAATCATTGTGAATTTGTTGGGTGTGTCGGCGCTGACAACGGCGAGCTCAGAATTGGACCAGCTGACCGATTTGCTGCCAAAAAATAGCGCAGGCAGCTTCCAATGGCGGCATCCACGCGGATTTGAGCATCCATTGCGGAGACCGGTTGAAAATCGAGCAATGAGCTTGCGATCCCATCAAGGCAAAACTAACATCCCTCAGAGACAAACAAAGACCTCCTGCCATCCGTAATGAAGTTCACCCCTGCCCGCTGGTGAACCCATTTCGCTCTCGGGCCGCCTCTGCAACACGCAGCGGTGGTTCCCCCACCCACTCCCCGTCGCGCCCGCCCACCGCCCCGCCAAACGGATTCGTCAGCATGAAGCGACGCTTGCTCCTTTCTGCCTTCGCTGCCGCGCCCTTGCTCGCGGCGCATCGTCTTCGTGGCGATGGAGACTTCTCGTTGGTCTCCGCCGATTCTCACGCGGCAATGGATGAACCGATGATGGACGAAGTCACCGCCCCGTTCTTGGACGACCTGCGCCGGCGATGCTACCGGTACTTTGAGGAAGCAGCCGACCCGCAATCCGGACTGATCGCCGACCGTGGTCACACCGATGGAACATCGTTCAGCACTTACGCCAGCACGGCTGCCTCCGGATTTGGCTTGGCCGCTCATGGAGTGGCAGCCAACAACGGCTGGATCACCCAGGAGGAAGGTGCCTCGCGTGCTCGCAAAATGCTGTCCTTCCTGGTCAACGATGCGGAACACGAACGCGGGTTGGTCTATCACTTCATTGACCGTCTCACCGGCCAACGTGCCCTCGACTGTGAAGCGTCCACGATCGACACCGCCCTGCTGATTGCGGGCGCGATGCATGCCTCTCAGGTATTCCCTGAGGATCGCGAATTGGTCGAACTGGCCGACACGTTGTACGAGCGAGTCGATTGGCGATGGATGCTTGGCGACAACGGGTGCCTGCACATGGGATGGCGTCCCGAAACCGGTCGGCTGCCCTACCAATGGGACCGCTTCAGCGAATTGACGATTCTGGTTCTGCTCGCGATCGGGGCCCCCCACTCCGCGATCCCACCAAGTTGCTGGACGGCTTGGCGACGAGACACTCTTTTGCATCATCAAGGCGAATCCTTCATCAGCTACCCGCCTTTGTTCGTGCACCAATACCCGCAAGCGTTCTTCGACTTCCGCGGCGTCGTCTCACCGGACGGTCGTAACTACTGGCGGAATTCGCAATTGGCTCACCTGGCACAGATCGAGTTTCAACAATCCCTCGCCGATCAGTCGCCCAAACGATTCGGTCACTACGGCGAAGACTTGTGGGGCCTGACCAGCAGCGATTCAGCGAGCGGTTACCGCGATTGGGGCGGTCCCTACCAAGACGGCGAGGCGCAACCTGATCGCGGGATCGATGGGACCGTGGTCCCCAGTGCCGCGGGCGGAGGTCTGGCGATCGCACCCGAACAAACCATGCGGACGCTGCGGCACCAAAAGGACACGTATGGCGAATCGATCTACGGGCGATATGGCTTCGTCAACGCGTTCAACCCACACCGTGGTTGGGTTGGGTCCGACGTGATCGGTATTGATACAGGGATCACGCTTCTCTCCGCTTCAAACTTACTGGAGGAAGGCGTCTGGCACCCCTTCATGCAGCACCCCGCTTCCCAGCGAGCCTTCCGACTGGCTGGTTTCCGTCCCTTGGTTGGCTAGGAAGGGTTATGAGCCGGAGACGCACGCTTCATCTTTTCACTTGGGCACGCTGAGTGCGTCACGGAGGCTAGACTGCTTCGGTGATGCCCAAGCGGTGCAAATTTCCCTTGCTGCGTGAATTCAACGGGACCAAGTGAATGTTTTTTGACCGATGTGTTGCGAGGCTCTTGTCTTTGACCGGCCTCGCAGGTGTTCTCGCCCTGTCGTTCACCACTTCCTCCGCCAAGGCGGTGGATCTGATCGATGTCCGCGACTTTGAATCGCTCTGCGAATTGGCGGCCGAGCGTTCCCAGCAAGAATACGGTCCGCCCCCGCCACTGCCGGAGCCCTTGGCTTCTTGGCAGTACGACGACTACATCAAGGTGAAGTACCGTCCTGAACGAGCCACTTGGTTCGATCAAGGACTGCCATTTTGGTTGGAAACATTCCACCGCGGTTTTGTGCAAACCGACGTGGTCGAACTGTTCACTCTCAACCCGTCGCCCACCGGCGATACCATCAGCCAACGCATCGCTTTCAACACCGACGACTTTCTCTATGAAACGCCGTTGCAAGCCGACGAGATCCCACCAGCGGGCCACGCAGGGTTCCGAGTCGTGGGACCGTTCCCCAATCGCCCCGACGCTCAAGAGATGTTGAGCTTCATCGGGTCCAGCTACTTTCGCGGACGCAGCGGGGACACGATCTACGGTGCCTCCACTCGTGGTTTGGCGATCAACATCGCGATGATGCAAGAGGAAGAATTCCCGGACTTCCGCGCGTTCTGGATTCAAATGCCAGCAGCCGATTCAGACCAAATCTCAATCCTCGCCTTTCTCGACAGCCCCAGTGTCACCGGTGCCTACCGCTTTCGGCTGCTGCCTGGCAACGAGGTCACAAGAGTGAAGGTCCAAGCCCAGATCTTCTTCCGCGATCGCCCGCAAAAAATCGCGTTGGCTCCCCTGACCAGCATGTGGATGTGGGGTGACGGACTGAAAGGCCCTCCCAAAGACAGCCGACCGTCGGTGCATGACAGCGATGGGCTGCTGATCCAAACCGGTCCCGAGTCATGGCGTTGGCGGGCGTTTGCACGTCAGAGCTATCCGTCGGTGACTTCCACCGAGGTGGAATCGCTTCACGGCTTTGGATTGATCCAGCGGAACCGGGCCTTCTATCACTACGACGATCACAACGCTCGCTACGACAAACGCCCGAGCGTCTGGATCCAACCCGACTCCCCGTGGCCTGACGGTCGAATTGAATTGCTGGAACTGCCCGGAGCACACGAAGGCATCGACAACTTGGCGGCATACTGGTTGCCGCCTGAATCCATGTTGGAACCGACGCACGATCCCAATTCAAAACCGAATGCCTCCCAAGCCACTGGTGAGACGCTCAACGCATCGAAACCAACCGTCGACGCCGAAGCGGATGCTGCGACAGTCAGTGCTTTGGTGGAGCCAAGTGCTTCCACGGAACCAACCCTGACACCACTTCAACTCGCCTACGAAGTTCGCTTTTTCGCCGGTGATCCGCCCGAACACAACGTTCTCGGTCGAGCCACCAACCTGACCGTCCAACGCCCCAAAGACGATTCCCAACCAATTGAAATGGAGATTCGTTTTGCCGGCCCCGTCCTTCGAAGCTTGCCCGCTGATCATCCGCCTGCGATCCAGTCCAACTCCATCGCAGGAGAAATCACCGAGACAGAATTGACGCGAACCGAAGAGGGTGACTGGATCTTACGCTTCGACGTGACCTTGTCGGATGACAACCCTGGTGACCGTCCCGTCGAGTTGACGCTCAAACTCGTCAGCGAAGACCATCCGGTTTCAGAAACGTTCTGCTATCTCTTGCCACCAGCAGAACCTGAGTTTGTCTATCCCGCGGTCTACACACGGCAAGAGTAACCGCCGCAACGCGAGCACTTGGCTCAGGCGAACGAAGGCCGACTATTTTTCCGGCTTGGCATCCGTCGGAACAGAAGAAGCAATTCGCCCTCCCTGAACCAAGACCTCCAGTTCATCGGTGAACTGCTGCTTCAAAGCTTCTGCACCTGGATAACCTTGGTGGACCGCTTCGACCACTCCTGAAGGTGCAATCAAAAGCGTCAAAGGAATGGACTTGGCGGAGAACAATTCAATCAGATCCCCCTTGGGATCCGAGGCGACCGCCACATCCCAATCTTGCTCGCTGACGAACCCTTTGACCAAAGCCGAACTCTCGCCAACGTTCACGGCATAAAACTGAACGCCCTTGTCAGCGAATGCCTTGGTCGTCTCAGCGAGCACTGGCATCGCTTGCAAGCAAGGACCGCACCAAGTCGCCCAGAAATCCAGCACGAAGACCTTTCCCTTCAGGTCGTCTTTTCGAATGATGGAACCATCCAGAAGCGTCAACTCAAAGTCGGGAATGGATTCGCCCAGGAGGGGATGCTCGGCAAGTTCTTCGGAGGACTGCTGCTGAAAATCTTCCAGGGACTCATACTCCACGGCCCCCGGCGGCGGAGTGTATTGGAAGAGTTTTTCATCGACCTCACCGATCACCCGCCAAGATTTGAAGTCGTATCGCAACGAATACGCGTACCCTTGAGGCACCGCAACTTGTCCGGTTGCGATCAACATCGGCGTCAGATCAACGAGCAGACGCAACGGCCGCGGTTTGCTGTCGTCACTGATCCAAAGATCCCAAGTGACGCCATCCTTTTGCTGCCCACGAAGATGGATGGAGTCGATGCTGCCTCGGTACTTCATTTTCCCCGCGACTTCGACCGACTTCATCCCACCGAGAAATGTGACCGCCGGATCAACGCCTGCCAAAGTCAGGGCCAAGACCGCCTCGGGGTAAGGCCCCAGGTTCAGCTCGGAACGAGTCGCGAGTTCTTGGGACGACGCCACCTCTGACAAGCGGAAGAAGGCTTCGGGTGTCAACGCCACCACGCCTTTTTCACCATCTGAATACAACCGTTTTCGATCGTCAGCGGACTTGTAATAAATCGTGTATTGATCGGGGTACTTCGACGCGATTTCGTAGACCGACTCCGCCGTTTCAACGACCTCCCCTCCCATCACAGTTTCCACCGACAGGTCCACCGTCGCGCGAGAGACATCCGCTTTCAAGATCCTCGAAAACAGAGGCGTCAAAGCCTCCCGAACGTCTTCGCTGAGTTCAAACGAAGGCTTGTCCTGCGAGTGAGTGACCGATGGGATTGCGACGAATGCCACGCAGAACAGCAACAACGGCTGGGCAAGCCATTTTCTAAAACCAACACAGTTCACAACAGCAGCCAATCAACAAAAGAAGCAAGACAAGAGTGGGGCAGGATGCCGATCAGGCGGGGAAGCTCTTGAGAAACGCGACGCTTTCTCGAACGCTATCCAATGGTGCGGGTGACTGATCTTGCTCGACATGGCATTGATCCACACCAATTTCGCGAGCCAAATTCATCACCGCGGGAATGTCGATGATGCCGTTGCCGAGTTCTTGGAAGGCGTCGTTGGGAACCTGTCCCTCGTCGGTGATCACTGGCGTGTCCTTCTTCAGATCCTTCAGGTGCACCTGACTGATCCTCCCCGCCAAACGACGCATCATTTCAATGGGATCTCGGCCGCCAATTTTGGCCCAGAACACATCCAATTCGAACTCCATTTTGTGCGGGTCAAAACGCTCGACGAAGATGTCAAACGCGGTCAGCTTGTCCGCATTTTTCGCGTCGCCGCTTTCATTCGAATTGTTGTCCGCGTTCGCCGCTTCCGGGTTGTTGAACGTGGCGAATTCAAAGGAGTGGTTGTGGTAACACATCCGCATCCCAGCGTTGCGAGTCTGATCAGCCGCCTTGTTGGCTCGATCCGCAATCGCGCGGCACTTGTCCGCCGTGTCGCGTTGATGTTTTGCGATGTAGCCGAACACGACATGTCGCAGCCCAATTCGTTCCGCCAATTCCAAGGTTTGCTCGACGGAACCGACGCCCTCTTTTTGCGGTTCCGCGATGACGTTGAAATCCATGAAAGCACTGTGGACGATCAACCCGTTGTCACGAGCGATGGCCGCCAAGTGAACGGCCTCTTCGTCAATATTCAGCAACTCGACTTGCCGATAGCCGGCTTCGGCGACCGCTTTCAGTGTGCCTTCTGGATCAGCCTTCATCTCGTGGCGAAGTGTGTACAGCTGCAACCCAATGCGGTCCATGTATGGCAAAGGCGTCCCACCTTGGTCGGCTGCTTTGTCCGCCTCTTGGGCTAACAAGTTCAAAGGTTGAGCCAACCAAGCCGCCAACGCGGACGTGGCGGTCATTTGCAGTGCTGTGCGGCGATGAATCAATGGAGTCTTCATTGGGACCGAAGTGGAGAGGTGCCAAGGTGGATGCGAAACTGACGGGCGACTCAACCAGAGGCAGGCGTCCCCACGAATTGCCAGTCCACTTGGAACGATCAGTCCAGGTCGCGTTTCTGTCGCTGACGCCGGCTGTATCGCTCCAGGGTTTTTCGTTCCGAGGAAGTCAGGCTGGATTCCCCCGAGTCATGGATTTTAGCCAGAATTCGGTCCGCTTCCTCTGCTTCGGCGCGGATTTTTTTGTCGGGATCATGCAATTTCAGTTTGGCTCGACGCGATTTCTGCCGCATTTGGTTTGGAATCTCAGCAAATCGAGAGAAATCCAGCCACTCAAACGACCACCTCAATTGGGCGTACATGAACCCAAACACCGCCCCCGCCAGGTGAACTTCAAAGGCGGTGGAACTCGCCCCGCCAAAGATCCCCAATGCCGATGCCAAGTCGCCCACCACCAACAAACTGGCCAAAACCCAGGCCTTCATGGGGAAAACGAACATGAACAGCACTTCCTGATGAGGGAAGTAGCAGGCAAACAAAATCATCACAGCCACGACCGCACCACTGGCTCCGATGGTGTTCCCGACTAGAAAACCTGGGTCGATCTGGCCTGTGGAAGCGAGCGACATCACCCACGGGAAAAGCATCGCGACAATGCCGCCGAAAACCAGCGAGATCAGATAGAACCGCAGGAATTCATGCCCCCCCAACCGTTGCTCCACCGGTCGCCCGAAGACAAACAGCAAGAACATGTTGAAGACCAGGTGCAGGATATCATTGGTGTTGTGCAAAAAACCGTAGGTCAATGCACGGAACCACAACCATGGCTGTGTCAACGTTTGACCGCTGACCCCGAACCAATCGCTGAGTTGCCCCTTCGAAATCCAATCCATCACGAAAATCGCGACGTTGATTCCGATCAAGATTTTGATCATCGAGATGGGATTTTCAATTCGATCCCACGGTGTTCGTTCCGAGCGACTGTAGTCGCGGTCGTTCAGCCCCATGCCGGCAATTCACCCATCACTAAAACTTGCATCGCTATATTTCGCGGCGTTTAAGAATTTCGCTCATCAAAAACGCTTGTTGAGCCCCATCAGGTCGAGACAGCAATCGTCGAAACTTTTCAGCCGGCATCAACATCCGGCCTCGTGGAATGGAGTCAAAGGAACCTGACTCACTTTCGCTCGATCGTCCATCATCAGAAAGCTTCGCATTGTGCGACGGGCGATCCTCGACCACCTCACCGATCACAATGTCCTCGTCATCGTGGTCATCCGTCAACGAGGCATCGATTGCTTCGGCGAGTTGCCGAGTCACTCGTTCGCGATTGCGGTCTGAATATTGTCGAGGACGAGAACCGCTGCGTTGCTGCCGTTGTTCCTCTTGCAACGCACGGAATTCAATCGCGTTGCGTTGACGAATCTCAGCCGACTTCCGCAGGAATGTCTCGAGCTCACTCGGGTTTTCTTCGCGAGGCATGTCAGTGGTTCTCTTCGGGCCTGTCGGATTCTTGCGAATGCCCGGCCAAGGCACGCCGCATATCGGTGTCCGCATTCACGTTCTGCAAGCGGTAGTAATCCATCACCAACAGTTTCCCGTTGCGGAAAGCTTCCGCCATTGCGCGTGGCACATCGGATTGAGCTTCCACCACTTCCGCCTGGCTCTTGGCGATCATCGCCTGCATCTCCTGTTCTTCCGCAACCGCTGCGGCACGCTTGCCCTCCGCGTTGGCACGAGCGACGGCGGTGTCGGCTTCCGCTTGATCGGCTTGCAACCGAGCACCAATGTTGGCGCCCACATCGATGTCAGCGATATCAATCGAAACGATCTCAAACGCGGTTTGGGAATCCAACTTCTTCACCAACACGGCTTTGCTGATCACATCCGGATTTTCGAGCACCGCTTTGTGGCTGACTGCCGAACCAATCGCACTGACAATGCCTTCGCCGACACGAGCGATGATGGTTTCCTCAGTCGCACCACCAATCAACTGTTGCAAGTTGGCACGCACGGTCACACGCGCTCGAACCTTCAACTGAATCCCATCTTTCGCGACCGCATCCAGTGACGGCTTCGCGGAACCCCGCGGGGGACAATCGATGACCTTGGGATAGACGCTGGTTTGCACCGACTCCAACACATCCCGCCCCGCCAAATCGATCGCGGTCGCTTCCCGGAAGGTCAGCGAAATCGTCTTGGCCTTTTTCGCGGCAATCAATGCCCGAATGACTTGCTGGACATTGCCCCCTGCCAAGTAATGCGCCTCGAGTGCCCCCACCGTCAACTCGGGGTCATCCAGCCCGGCCTGCGTGGCCATGATCTTGCTGCGCACGATCGCCCGGGTGTTGACCTTTCGGAATGTCATTCCAATCAGATTGCCAAACGAGATCTTGGATCCCGTCAACACCGACTGAATCCACAACCCGAAATAGCTGGTGAAGATAAACAGAACCACAACAATCCCGGCGAAAATCACCAGTGCACCAATCAACAGTGCAGAGGTGACCTTGGGCATCTGAGCCAACGGCAGGGTGTCCAGCAACAACGATGCGATCATGGGGCGTCTCAAGAGGGCGGCACATTTCAATCCAGGCGAAGCTGCCAGATCGGAAGAGGCCCTGAAAGGATGCGAGGAAGGCGATTTTTCCTTCGGAAAGGCTTTCGAAGGCCGCTCTCATCGTCCTGGCCCCGTCATCCAGTGTCAAGCGCAGCGACCCCGCCACAACCTCCGTTCAGGCAACTTCACTCAGCCAGACACGTTGCCATTCTCGCCGGCCTCGGAAACAACCGGGACGGCGGAAGGATCGCCCGCTGAGGCTGGTGGATCCCCGCCCATCCACTCCGCCAGCGAACGCGTTCCCGCGGCCACACACTCGGCTTCCTTCAGCTCCGCCAAAGTCTTCCAAGCCGGGTGGTTGCTCGCCGGGCGGAACCGATGAGCCAGTCGCATCACTTCGGCCAACAGAATCGTCTTGGCGGGGCGAGCGAGTGTGAGCTGATTCTCCTGCCCCGGCCCCGTCACAACACGCCGCAGAAAGTTGCCTTCAATGAGTCGCGTTTCCATCTCGTGCACCACTCGACTGGAAAGCCCCAAGCGATCAGACAATTCCTGACGCCCCACCGCCTCTCCGCCGGCAAAAGCGATGGCAACTTCCGTCATGATCGGCAGCATCCAGTCCGGATCGCCCGCCGGCAGATCCTCTTGTTGTTCGCTGCGTCGGCGGAACTCTTTGCCACGGACGGTTTGCAGGGTGTAAGTCAGAATCAAACCGAACAACACGATCAACCAAGTCAAATAGATCCAGAGCAGGAACAACGGGATCACACCGATCGACCCGTACAGTTCCAAGTAAGGCACCGCCGTGGTCACGTAGATTTGAAAACCGTACTTGGCGAATTCCCACAGCACCGCACTCACCGCCGATCCCATCACAGCGGCGCGCACGGAAACATGGGTGTTGGGCATCAACGCGTACAACAGGAACAACAACACCCAAGCGGCCAGCAGCGACAACGCATGCTGCAAAATCCAAACCGGCCCCGACCCTGCTCCCAAATCCCCAAACCAATCGATGACCTGCGCTGACATGTAAAGACTGAGTGCAAGCAGCCCGCTGCCCAGCGTGATGATCGACCAGTGAACCGCCACTCGCAAATGAATCGGACGCTGCGTCGGTGCGTCGAAGATTCGATTGAACAGATATTCCGTCGCATCCGCCAACGCAACGGCCGCGTAGATGAACAGCAGCAATCCAAAAACTCCAATCGAAGCAAAATCCAGCGAAGCAATCTTGGACGTCGCACCATGCAACGTCTGGCGAATGATTTCGCGTGCCTGATCGTCGGCCTCCGCTTTTCCCACCAGTTCTTCTGCATCGACAACTTCCCCGGCCGCGTCTTCCGCCGTGGGTGGATAACCGTCGATCGCTGGGACTGTCACGTTGCCTTGCAACTGGCCATCCGATCCGCCCCCCAGTCCTCCGGCTTCCATCGCAGCATCTGCCAACTTGTCTGGGTCTTCCCGTTCAGCCTCCACGACGGTTTCAATCACGGCGTCGTCCGGATCACCGAAGTCCGGCGTGTTCACTTCCGACGCATCCACCGCGAGCTCGATCGGCAACGCCCCCGGATCCGGTTCTGGAACCGGGATGTATTCGGCGGGAATCTGCGGCACGCCAAAGAACGAATACAACTGGTTCTCCACTCGCAGTTGCACGTCGTCGAGCCCACCGAAGACGCGAAACATCACCAGCCCCAACACCACGACGGGGATCAACGAGAAGATCGTTCGATAGGTCAACTCCGCCGCCATTCCTTCGGCTCGATGGCGGTGCAATTGTTCGCCACAGTGAATGACAAGGTCCCAGGCGGTGCGCAGTTGATGCTGGCGTCGGGACAGCTCATCCCTGGGTCGCTCAATCGTTTCGACGAGATAGTTCCACCAGTGACGCACGGTGTTTTCCTTGGAAGGGTGGTCGGTGGGAGGAGAAATCGAAACGAGGGTCTCAATGGGAAAGCGTTGTGAGTTGGCACGCTGCGATCCAATCGGTTTGGCAGGCACTCACCAATGCATCACGTCACCGAGCATCGAAGCGGTCGACCGGACAAGCCCGCGATCAAGTTGTCGACCGCAATCTCAGCCATCGCATTTCGACTGGTGTGAGTCGCGCTGCCGATGTGCGGCAAAATCACACAATGAGCGGACTTCACCAACGGGTGCTCGGCCGACAGAGGCTCAGGCGTCGTGACATCCAATCCCGCCCCGAAAATCGACCGGTTTTCCAAAGCCTCGACCAGCGCGTCTTGATCCACAATCTCACCGCGTGCCGTGTTCACCAACACCGAGGTGGACTTCATTTTCGAAATCGCCTCCGCGTCGATCAGGTTGCGAGTCTCGTCGGTCAGAGCGACGTGCACCGAAACGAAGTCGCTTTCGGCCAACAAAGTGTCGAGTTCGACGCGGCGGCCACCCAATTCTTTTTCCACCTCGGCTTGGTCACTGCGTGAGGTGTACAGCAGGTTCATGCCCCATCCGCCGACCAATCGCCGTGCGGTTGCCCGACCAATGCGTCCCATGCCGACGATCCCCAGCGTTTTGCCGGCCGGTTCGACACCCAGCCAGCCCGTTGGCTCCCAGGTTTTCCACTCGCCCTCACGAACTTGATTGCCCGCCGGCAGGACGTGCCGTGAAGCGGCAAACAACAACGCGACGGCCAAATCAGCGGTGGCATCGGTCAACACGTCTGGCGTGTTCCCGACCGCAATGCCTCGCGTCTTGGCCGCATCGACGTCAATGTTATTGAATCCGACGGCGTAGTTGCTGATCACCGCCAACTGGTCCCCGGCGATCTCCATCATCTCCCCGTCGATCCGGTCGCTGAGCATCGTCAGCAATCCGTGGCGGCCTTTCACCAACCGGCACAGTTCCTCGCGACTGGGCGGCATCGTTTCCGGCCAAACCTCGACCTCACAAACCTCCCGCAAACGCTGCAAAGACTCACCAGGGGTCTGCCGCGTGACCAAAACACGGGGCCGTTTGACTGCTTCGTGGCTCTCCATCTTCTCAATTCCCCTTCGCGGCTTTCTTCGAAACCGGCATAATGGATCCTAGTCCCGCGACCAGGGCTTCTCGTGACCTAAAAATGATACGATGGAGTCCGCCTGCGAGACACGGGGTTCAAAATCGCGTCTGGATTCAAAATGGCATCTGGGTTCCAGATCAATTGGGTACCGGATCAGCGAATGGAAACAGTGATCCTTTCCTGAACCCGCGTGCCTTGCGATGCGAACAGATTTGCAAGCCGAACAGCCCCAGCAAGTCCGGTTCCGAAGACGGACCCTGACCCCACCCTTCCAATTTGACCCTTTCCCCTTCGACGAGACTTCTGGATGAATCATCGACGCAGCGGCCAGCGTTCACTCATGAACCTCTACCGTCCCTTCGCCGACACACTCGGCCACCCTCGCGTCTTGGCGGGCGTCGCGGTCCTTTGTTTCTCTGCGTTGCCCGTTGACTCGGTCCAGGGCCAAGAATCCGTCACCGAACAGGCTCCGGCGCCTCCGGTCACGCCCGTGCCCCCCGGCGCCCCCCCGTTGCTGCCCTCGCAAATGAAGCAGTCGACGGATCCCGGCCAAGCGGATTTGGACGAAGCGGTGCTGAAACGCATTGATGCCGAATCCAATGAAGACCTGGAAGCGGTCGCCTCGTTGATCGAATCAGCCTTGGCCAAAGGCCTCGATGACGAAAATCAGTCCTTTGCGAAAAAGATGCTCGGCAGCATCCAACTTCAGCGAGGCCAAGGCATGGCCGGCGCAATGACTCGCATGAGAGGTCGCCGCGCGTTGCAAATGCGTGACGAAGCCCTGCGGGTTCTCGACCAAGCGATCGAAAACGATCCGGAATTGGCCGAAGCCCACATGCTGATCGCGCGTTTGAACTTGCTTCCCGACGGGGACGAAGAACGGATCGCCAAAGCCACCTCCGCCGCCATCGAATTGCTCCAAGACGATCCCAAGGAACTCAGCACGGCTTACTTGCTCCGTGCGATGACCCAAGACAAAACCGAGGATCAACTGGCCGACCTTTCCAAAGCCATTGAACTGGACCCCTCCAACGCGGATGCCGTTCGTCAGCGGGCTGGTCTGCGAATGCAAGCGGGCAAGATCAACGAAGCCGTCGAAGATTTGCAAAAGGTGCTGGAACTCGACCCCACCAACGAACAAATCGCCGCTGCCACGGTTCAGCAACTGGTCGAACTCGATCGAACCGACGACGCGTTGGAACTGCTGAGCAAGACCATTCAGGCTCGCCCCAGCGAAGGGCTGTATCGTCTGCGGGCGTTGCTGTACACCAACATGGATCGTGAAGGCGATGCATTGGCCGATTTGAACAAGGCCCTCGCGATGCAGCCCAAGGACCCAATCGCCCTGCTGCAACGAGCTGAGATTTCTCTGCGACGCAACGATGTGAAGGACGCCAAACGTGACCTGGACGCCGCCATCGACCTGGCACCGCAAGTCGAACAACTTGATCAAGCGATCGTGGTTCGTTGCTTCATCGCGGTGGAAGAGGGTCGCATGGCGGACGCGATCAACGACATGAAAATCTTGATTGACCGCAGCCCAGACGATGTTTATCGCCAATTGCAATTGGCGACCTTGTACTTGCAAGACGACCGGCCTCGGCAAGCCATCGAGATGCTCAGCGGTGTGCTCGATCGCGATCCGAAAAACGCTTCGGTCCTGCGTTCTCGTGGCGACGCCTACTTGGCGGTTGGCGATCATGCCGAAGCCATCGCGGACTACGAAAAAGCGCTGACCAACCTCGATGCCGAGAAAGAAGCCGACTCGATCATTCTGCCCAGTGTTCTCAACAACCTGGCTTGGGTGCTTGCGACTTCGCCGAAAGATGAAGTTCGAAACGGTGCGCGTTCACTCGAACTTGGACTGCGAGCCGTCGAAATGACGGAGGAAGCCGAAGGGCACATCCTCAGCACGTTGGCAGCGGGATACGCCGAAGCGGGTGACTTCGAAAACGCGATCAAATGGAGCGAAAAGGCGGTGGAAGCTGCCAAGAAAGAAATCGCAGACGGCGCCGATGAAGAATCAGTTCAACTTGAACAACTTCAAGAAGAGCTGGAATCCTATCGCGCCAACGAACCCTGGCGTGAGAAACAGGACACCGAAGAAAATGAGATCCCATTGCTGTCCCCTGATGACTTGATTGACACCTGAGAGCAGGTCCTCGGAGCCGGTCGCCGACAACCGCACTCTCGGAAGTGCGGTAGGATGAGCCAAGTCAACTTCGCTCACTTCTGAGCGGGATTCGTCCCGCTTCCCTTCCGAGTGCTCCCATGCCGCTGCATCGATTCCCGCCACGGACCGCACGTCCGTGCCTCTCTTGGTTGGTAGCCAGCGTGTGGCTAACCGCAATGGCGTCGGCCCACGGCATCGTCTTCGCAGCCCCGCCGAGCGCCACTGAGACCATCGCCAACCGCTTGGTGAAAACACTCAACGGCGTCGAAGCAGAAGGAGTCGGTCACGCGGCCGCGATGGAGTTGATGTCAGAGTCCCTGCAGGCGACTCCTGTCACAACGCCGCAACTTTTCGCGACGCTGAATTCGATGGCGGAGGCCAACCCGCGAGCCAAGAACTGGCTACGTTTGCTGGCCTCGCAACAAATCGAGCTGGCCGATTCCAAAGCGAAAACGGGTTCAACAGAGCGGTCCTTTGACGCTGACTTGCTGACGTTCTTCAATGATCGGACGCACGATGGCGATGCCCGGTACCTGGTTTATCGCCACCTCATCGACCGCGATCCCGAACGACTCGAAACGTTGCTCGAGCAAGCCGTTGACGACCCGTTCATCCCGCTTCGGTACTTGGCAATTCAACGAAAACTGAAGCTGGCGGACGATTTGGAAGGGGAGAACGCCATCGAGGCCTATCTTGAACTGCTCCCCTTGGCCCGACATCCAGACCACCTCCGAGACATCACCGGTTCCCTGAAAAAACTCGACCGCCCGGTTCAGCTCGCCAAACAGCTTGCGATGATCATGCGTTGGCACGTGATCGCTCCCTTCGACAACCAAGACAGCGAGGGTTTCGACCAGGTCACCGATGTGGAAACCCAGTACGTCGACTCACCGCTCGACGTCGAACTGCTGGATCAATCGTTTGCCGCAAAGCCGTCGTCGGGAAACGATCCCACGCCAGCAGACGAAATGCTCGATTGGCAACCGCTTGCCACGGACGACAACGCCGGGATGGTGGATTTGAATCCAACCTACAACAACGCCAAAGAGGCAATCGCCTACGCGGTGTGTTATTTCGAATTGCCCGAGGACGAAACGACGGACGCCCAAGCACGCCTGGGTTCCATCAACGCCAACAAGGTTTGGGTCAACGGGGAACCAGTCCTGAGCAACGAGGTGTACCACTCCGGTTCGAGCATCGATCAGTATGTCTCGAACTGCCGACTTCACCCTGGGCTGAATTCGGTCCTGTTGAAAATTTGCCAGAACAACCAAACCGACCCCTGGGCTCAGGATTGGCACTTTCAGTTTCGGTTGACGGATTCAACTGGCCGCGGGATTCCCGTGACCGTGGTCAACGCCGCTCGCTGAGTCTTTTCTCACCAACGACTTCCTCAGGACCTGACTGTCATGCCTCTCTCCTCTCGCTCCATCCGCCTCGGACTGTTCGCAGCGAGCATTGCCGGACTTGGAGTGTTTTCTCCCCATGCATCGGCCCTGGATTGGCTGCAATTTCGCGGGTCGGACACCACATCCTCGTCCAGTGAGATCACACCTCTTCCGGTCGACAATTCCCTCCCGGCGACTTGGGAAGTCCCCACGGCAGCCCGGGGCATCAGCAGCCCCATCGTGATTGGTGATTCCGTCGTGGTCACCAGCAGCGGAGGAGAAGACGAACGGGACCTGTACATCGAAGCGTTTGACGCCGAAGACGGATCACGCCGATGGCTCCGCACTCTGCATGCTTTGGGACGACCCTACACCCATCCAACCAGCGCCAATGCCTCGCCATCTCCAGCCAGCGATGGCGAAAAGATCGTCGCTCTGTTCAGTTCGTGCGATTTGGTTTGCTTGAAAACGGACGGCACGCCGCTTTGGTATCGAGCCCTCGCGGTGGATCACCCACGCACTGGCAACGATGTCTCCATGAGCAGTTCCCCTGTGATCCTGGACGACGTGGTTGCTGTTCAGTTGGAGAACCAAGGCGACTCCTTTTCCAGCGGCGTCGATCTTGAAACCGGCGAAACTCTTTGGACGCGGTCGCGACCACGGCGTTCTGGCTGGGCCACTCCCGTCGCAGTTCGATTGCCCGATCCCGCGTTCGTGTTTCAGAATTCCGATGGCATCGAAATCGTGGCAGCTCGCTCCGGTGAACTCATCGCAACGCTCGCGATCTCCGGCAGCATCACATCGTCCCCCACCTGGGCTCCTCCCCTGTTGCTGGTCCCAGGCAACGGCATCACCGCTTTCAACCTTCGCGAACCGTCGTTCCCAATCGCGTGGGAAAACACTCGTCTGAATTGCAGGAGTGCTTCGCCCGTCGTCCACCATGGGCAGGTGATCGTGAACCAAGGATCAGTCCTCGCTGCCGCGGACTTTTCGACCGGCGAATCGACCTGGAAGACTCGCATGCGAGATGTCAAATCCGTCTGGGCCACCCCCATCGCCACTGCCTCGGGGATTTATGTGGTCGACCAATCCGGAACCATCACGGTGGTCGGCGAAGTCGACGCCAGTGAGAACGAGGGAGATTCCGGCACCACCAAAGTAGAAGTCCTCGGCATTGCGGAATTCACCGGTCCAATGCTTGCCACCCCCGCGGTCTCGGATGGTTCGCTGTTCCTTCGCAGCGATTCGTCGCTGATCAAGCTCGCTCAACCGACTGGCACGGAATCCAAGCCCGCCCCGGAATGATTTTATTGAACTGGTCGTCTTAAACTCGGCCGCTCCGGCGACCTGGGTTCAAAAACCGCAGGTCGCCAGGAGCGGCCTCGCCCCATAAGTCATATCGACGTCACGTGGCCGTCACTCCATGAGCGAATTCGCTCAATTGGCACAGCACTTGCCTCTGGTGTCCTTGAGGCGGCACCGCGAACGTTCGCGTTTGTCGTTCCCAACAACGTGAATCCATCCGAGGAAGCCATGCGCACCGAACTAAAATCGATCGATTGGTTGAAAGTGTTTGACCAAGAACCGGACGTTGGCCTGACGGTCGTCGGGGAGAATGGCCAGATCATTCATTACAATCACGCCGCCCTCCGTTTGTTCGGAGTCGACGACGAGGACTTGCTCGACAAAAACCTTCACGATGTCTTTTCGGAGGAATACGTCCGTGAACGAATGTCCTGGGTCCAAGAGGTCATCGACACGAACAAGCCACTTCGAGCCACACACATCTACTGCGGTCGGATGCTGGTTTCGTCGTTCTACCCTCACCATGATGACGATCAGCATTTTGCAGTGATTCTGACCCGGCTGGATGGCGTGATCCCAGAAGGGAACATCAAGGAAACGCAAAGTCAGTTCATCGACTTAGGACCGCTCTCGGTCCTCAGCCCTCGCGAATTGGAGGTGCTCGTGTTGCTGGGACAAGGCAACAGCGTTCCCGAAGTCTCGCGACTCCTGTACCGCAGTCCCCGGACGATCGAGCGGCACAAAACGGAGATTGGTCACAAGCTTGGTGTCTCATCGATCTCACAACTCACGCGGTTGGTTGCCCAAGCGGGCCTTCGTCCGGAACACCTGCCGTTGCAACGCTTTGACGCCGTCAGAAAACCGCACGATTGCACGCCTGACTTGTTGCCAGTGAACACAGAAGCATCCTCTTCAACCGTTTAACCGAGCTCGGCGGCTCGGTTGCCCAACATCACTCTCCACTTAGCTCCATTCTGGTGACTGTTGGACGTCTGCACTGGATGCTGCACCAGGTGACGATCAAGTGAATCGTTCCGTTCAACGATTCAACAACGCGCCATGAATCGGTGTCAGTGTTCTGGGGCCGCGAGATCATTTCATTCGGGCAGACCGGCGTCGATCAGGTGGCAACCAAACTCTCCAGCGACGGAAATGGTTCCTGTGCCATCTGAACCTCCCTCGCCTCCATGAATTGCTCCTTTGAAAACACTGGCTTTCAGGGGCAATCACGCTCGGCTGGTGGTCCCAAACGTCTTCCATGTGACCACACAGGGACTTGACACGGCATCCCAACGGCTCAGACTGCACCCCCCGCACATTTTACGGCCGCGATATCCCTGTTGCGGAGTTTGCTTCTGCGTCGAATTCTATGTCAACTCACGAAGACACTTCCCGCAGCTTGATCGTTCGACTTCGCAACCGCGAATCGGATGCTTGGTCTCGATTTTCGATGATCTATTGCCCTTTGGTTTACCGTTGGGCACGCCGATCGAAGTTGCAGCAAGTTGACGCCGACGACTTGGTTCAAGAAGTATTCCGTAGCGTCTCGACCAGCATTGATTCCTATCGTGAGAGCATCGAGACAGGGAGTTTTCGTCGCTGGTTGTGGGGAATCACCCACCACAAGTTGATGGATCACTTTCGTCGATTGACAGCCAATCCCCGAGCCGAGGGTGGATCGGGTGCCCACGAGAAAATGAAACAGGTTCTCGATTCTTGCTCCGATGAATCGAGCATTGATTCTTCGTTTGATGCGGACACCTGGATCATTCACCGAGCCCTGGGCTTGATGAAGTCTGATTTTGAAGAGCGCACTTGGCAAGCTTTTTGGAGGATGACTGTCGACAACCGCTCAGCCCAGGAAGTTGCTGATGAGTTGGGGATGAACAAAAAGGCGGTTCGTCAGGCCAAGTATCGAGTGCTGAAACAACTCCGCACAGAGCTGCGTGACGAGTTCCCTCTCGAAAGCGGTTAACCTTCCATTTCTGTGTGGCGCCCTCACGAATGTTTAGCAGAGACATCTTGGTCGTCGGAAATCAATGTCATCGATGTATCAAGTATTCAGTGCAGCCCCTTGAGGTGAAGTGATGGCCTCCGATGATTGTCCACCCGCAGAAAAACTGAGCGACTACGCGAGTGGGACACTCAGCGAAGACTTGTCGCTCGACATCTCCAACCACGTCGAGGCCTGCCCCGAGTGTGAAGACACACTCATCAGTTTGGAATCGAATGCGGACACACTGATCGGCAAAATTCGGCTCCCGCAACCCGAGGATTCGTACGCCAAGGAAGCCGGGCATGAACGAGCGATCGAACTCGTTCAAGCGATTCGTTTGGAGAGCCCCAGCGACGAAGACGCCACTTTCCCGCCTGACACCGCGACGGTGCAGTCAGAGCCCAATGCGGAGATCCCTGCCCAAATGACGGGGCGATTGGCACAATATGTTTTGCTGGAGAAATTGGGTCAGGGCGGCATGGGAGCTGTCTATCGAGCGAAGCACACGCGGCTACGGAGAATGGTGGCTCTGAAAGTTTTGCCGCCGAATTTGCTCAAGAATGCATCGGCGGTTGCACGCTTCGATCGAGAGATGCACGCCGTGGGGCAACTGGATCACCCCAACATTGTCCGCGCCAGCGACGCGGGTGAATTCGAGGGCATCCACTACCTCGTCATGGAATTGGTCGACGGCGATGACGTCGCCGTGATTGCAAGTCGCCATGGCCCGCTCCCAACGGCCGACGCTTGTGAAATCATTCGGCAAGCAGCGGTGGGGCTGTCCCATGCCAACGACAATGGATTGGTTCATCGAGATATCAAGCCATCCAATCTGATGCTGACCCAATCAGGGCAAGTCAAACTCCTGGACATGGGACTCGCTCTTCTGGAGACACCACTGGATGCTGACGACGGCCTGACTTCGGCGGGGCAAGTCATGGGGACGCTCGACTACATTGCTCCCGAGCAAGTCACCAACAGTCACGCCGTGGATATTCGAGCGGATATCTATTCGCTGGGATGCACGCTGTATCGGTTGCTCTGCGGTCATGCCCCATTTCAAGATGCCAAGTACCAAAATGCAATCTACAAGGCGATGGCACATGTGGATACCACGCCGCCCCCGCTTGCAAAGCAACGCGCGGGCTTGCCCGCCGGCCTGATTGCGATCGTCGACAAGATGCTGGCCAAAAGTCCCGACGACCGTTTCCAAACCCCCGACGAATTGGCTGCGGCATTGGCACCGCTGACCGCAGGCCATGACTTGCAAAGCCTATTGGTCGATCCATCTGCGGATGCTGCGTCACCGAGTTTCTTCGCAGGCGCAGCCGATGCAGAAACTGCGACGACGAGTTTCGTATCGTTGGCGGGGCAACCGAATACCAACGAACCGAGCGCCAGCAAGACTGTCGCGAAGCCAGTCTTGCAAACCGGTTCATCCATGAGCGGTGGCCGCCGTGTCTGGCCGCTGGTCGCTGGACTCGGCGGTGCCGCAATGATGCTGTTTGCCGCCGGCGTTTTTTTCCTCCTGACGCCCCAGGGAATGTTGCGAGTTGAAATCAACGATCCCGACATCGAGGTCCGCGTCAAAGGTGATCGCATTGTCTTGCACAGGGATGACAAAGATCCGATTTCCATGGCAGCGGGTGAGCACACACTCACGGTCACCCAGGGAGATCTCAGCTTTGACACGAAGCAATTCACGTTGAAAAGAGGTGAGACGACGACCGTCAAAGTCGAGCTGATGGACGGCGTGCTGCAAGCCACAACGTCAGATGGATCGATGCTTGGTCAAAAACAAACTCGTGTTCCTACGCCAGCTCGCAAGCCACTGCCGAAGTCAACATCGCCAGCGTTAGCGAGCGGCACTGAACAGCCCACCACCTCCCCCCTCAATGAAGACATTCGATGGGCGCATGAAGAGTTGAGAGCAGTCATCACGTTACGTAGTGAGACAGGCCATGATTCAACGATCGGTCCCGGTCAGCCGCTTCCGGAACCTCCAGGAAAGCTGATCGGGCTCACTTTGACGAAACAGAGACCAGCAACCGATTTGGATATGCGACGAGTGGGCTCCCTCACCGATCTGGAGTCATTCCATTTTGGCAGCACGACGAAATCTTCCCCGACGTTCATTGGGACCGCTCAGGGGATGCTTGAACTGGGGCGACTTTCGAAGTTGCGGTCTCTCGATCTGGGGGTTTTGCGGGAGGGAGCGGGCGGTGAGAAGGTGCTTGCAAATTTGGCCCTTGAGTATCTGCATCTTCCTTACGCCGGCGTCAATGAATGGGCAGCAGCGGCCGCGGGACACCCGACCATCACCCGCTTAAGCTGTTACCGTGCGCACATCTCCGACGCGGCATTGAAGGGGCTGGAACAGGGCCAGAGGTTGAAGATGCTCGATCTTGGAGACTCCCCAGTCGCAAGCCCTGCAGCGATTGAGCACTTCACCGCTGCCGTGCCGGGATGCAGCATCCGACTACCAAATTTTGAGGTCATTGACCCTCGCGGAAATCAGTTTGGCAGCGTGCGGCGAAATGTGTCATGGAAACAAGCGATCGGTGGAGAACCGCGGATGAGTCCTCCATTGCCAACCGCAGTCACAGACAGCGGCAAAAGCCCAACCCCCGAGGAAGACATTCGCTGGGCTCATGAAGTCTTGAAAGCAGGCATCACCCTCCGCAGTGATACAGGAAAGGAGTCCACAGTCACCCCGGAGCAGCCGCTGCCAGAAAATCCAGGGACACTGGTAGGCATCACCTTGGCGGGACAAAAATCAGCAACCGATTTGGATCTGCAACGCGTGGCAGGCTTCGCCGATTTGGAAACACTTGTTTTTGCCCATTCGCCTAATTCCAGCCCCAACTTTGTAGGCAGCCATCAAGGAATCCTTGAGCTAGCGAGGCTTCCCAAGTTGCGGTCGCTTTCCGTCCACTATCTGCCGGGAGTAGGTGGAGAAGAAGTACTCAAGGACCTGCGTCTTGATTCTTTAAGCCTGCCTTGGGCCGACGTCAACGAGTGGGCGGCCGCAGCGGCAGGGCATCCAACACTTACCACGATCAGCGCCTACGGGACACAACTTTCCGATGCGGCACTGAAGGGTCTGGATGAGAATAAAGGACTGAAGTTGCTCGATCTCTCTGGAGCTGGAAGTCTAAGCCCCGAAGCGATTCAACATTTCGCGGACTCCGTCCCCGGATGCCGCATCAGATTGTCGAAATCGGAATTCATCGAACCGCGTGAAAAAGAGTCAGGTGCCGTGAATCGCAACGTGTCGTCGACTGAAACGATCGGTGGAGAACCGCGGATGAGTCCTGCATTGCCAACCGCAGTCAAAGACAGCGGCAAAAGCCCAACCCCCGAGGAAGACATTCGTTGGGCTCATGACGTTTTAAAAGCAATCATTACCCTGCGTCGTGATACCGGTAGCATGTCCACCATCACTGCGGATGAACCGCTCCCTGAGGATCCCGGGACACTGGTTGGTATCAAACTAACACCACTTCGCACAGCGACCGATTCCGACCTGCAACGGATCGGATCATTCACCGATCTGGAGTCCTTTTCAACCGGTAAAGCGCTGACGGGAGCTCCCACGATTCAGGGGACCGCTCAAGGGATCCTCGAACTGGGACGCCTTCCAAATTTGCGAACGCTTGACCTACATTCCTGGACTGGACTGGGTGGCAAGGAGCTTCTGGAGAATTTGCAAATCAGCAGTTTGCGTCTCCCTTCCGATCGCGTCAATGAATGGGCGGCTGCGGCAGTGGGACATCCCACGATTACCAGTCTCAGCGCCTTCGTGACGCATCTCACGGACACGTCGCTCATGAACTTAGAACAGAACTCGGCGTTGAAGCATATCGATCTCCGATACAATCCAAAACTGACTCGCGCTGCGGTCAACCATTTTGCTGCTGCCTTACCGGGATGCCAGATTCAGTTGCCGGACTATGACTCTCTGGAAGCTCGCGAACGAATGTGGGCCGGTCTCGCGCCCCGAGAGGGTTCGACAGATGGAGCGACGCCAGTTCAAAACGATGAAGGTGAAACGGGCGGCTTCAGCCCAACCCCTGGCGAGGACATTCATTGGGCAATCCATGAACTCAAGGCGGTGGTTACCCTGCGTTCTGAGATCGGCACAATCGCCACCGTCATCCTCGGTCAACCACTCCCAAAACTTCCCAGCATGGTGGTCGCGATCGAATTTTCAGAACGGACGGTCGCAACGGATAACGATCTTCGCCGCGTGGCAAGCTTCAGCCACTTAGAATCTCTCTCCTTTGGTTATCGGGATAGTGAGGGAGCGAAGTACATAGGAAGCGACCGGGGTATCCTTGAGCTGGCAAGGCTACAACACCTGCAGGTGCTGAACGTTCACGCTGTGCCGGAGGTGGGCGGTCAAGAGATTCTCCGAAAACTACACCTGGAGCATTTGTATCTCCCCCACGAAGGCACGGATGCGTGGGCAACAGCGGTTGCAGGGCATCCCACATTCACCAGCCTCAACGCCTTCCGAACCGGCCTTTCAGATGAGGCTCTGAAAGGATTGGAACAGAACAAGGGTTTGAAGGTGCTCAATGTTTCAGGAGCCGCAAACCTAAGCCCTGAAGCCATTCAACATTTTGCGGAAGCTGTTCCGGCGTGTCGAATCAAGCTGGATCACCTCCAGTTCATCGAACCTCGCCATACGGAACCGACGCTCCAGGAGTGAACTTGCGTTCCCTCCAGCGAAGTCGGTTCGCAAATTTTCTTGTGGCGCCTTTTCGAAAGACTTTTCAGACGGGGAGTGATCGATGCTTCAAAACATCGTTTTCGAAATCTGAGACGGCAGAAACAGTCGCAATACCAAGGGAACGAGGCGAACCACACCATGTCCACACGGACCTTCCGCGACCGATTTCTGCGCCGCAAACCAGCCCGCCCCAACCCAGGCAGGCGCCGCTCGTTTCGGCTGGAACAACTCGAAAAACGCAACCTGCTCGCGACTTACATCGTCGACAGCCTCACTGACGATGGCTCGGGCGGTACGACGCTGCGTGAAGCAGTCGAAGCGGCGTCCTTCAATGAAGCCCGTCACGGTTTGCCAGCGGGTGAAAGCAGCGACGTCATCCGCTTTGCTGATTCCCTCTTCTTCGATGGGCCAGCGACACTGACGATGCGGCCCGAGTTGTATACGACGAAACCCTACCCACGAGCAAGCTACTTTGTGCCTGGTGCGATGCACGTATTCGCCGACACGGCAGCGGATACTCAGGCGGTTTTCCCCGCGTTCGTGGAAGGAACCATCACCATCATTGGGCCTGGTGCAGACCTGCTGTCGATCGACGCAAATGGTAGCCAAAGTATCTTCGTCATTGATGATCAGGTCAAACTGAGCGGGATGCAATTGACTGGAAGCTCCGGCAGAGCCATCACCAATGCAACTTACACCAACGCAGCTACCAGCGCTGTCGAGACCGCTACCATTGATCTTGAAATCAATGACATGATCGTTCGTGGCAACCCCGGCGGGGCCGCTGCGTTGTCAAGAGGCGTGATCACGATTCGAAATAGCGTGATTGAGAACAATGGCTTCGCGGACGAGATGACCAGGGTCGAAAGTGGTGGTGCCCTGTTCGTGACCTCCTTGGGATACCAAGAGGTTTCGTCGCTCATCGTGGAAGATTCTGTGATCCGAGGGAACCAGGCTCTCAATGGTGGTGGCATTGGCGTTGACGAAGGGAGCGTGGTTGTCTCTCGAAGCACCATTGAGATGAACTCCGCTATCGGCAATTCCGACCAGCAATCCAGTGGCGGAGGGATCTACCTTGATCCCGTCAGCAAGCAAGCCGATGTCTCAATCTACGAGTCGGAAATTCGTTCCAACACCGCGTCGCAGGGCGGAGGAATCTACTTGAGCGACGGAAGTACGCGGGGTAGTTCCAAAGAGTCTGTCGTCCGTGTTCGCGACAGCAACATCATCGGCAATCAGGCAACCGTATCAGGCGGAGGTGTTTCGGTGTTCGCTGGAAGCAACGCTAGCGAGTCTCCCAAATTGGTGCTTAGCAACAGCTCTGTCACTCTGAATTCGGCTCCGATCGGTGGCGGAGTTGACAACGTCGGTGGCGTACTTGAAATCACTGGCAGCAGTTTCACCGACAATGAAGCCTCCGAGAACGGAGGCGCGATTGCTTCACGGCAATCCGACACTCCACTCGCGTCCGATCATCCCACAGCGACTATCAGTAATTCAACGATCTCCGGGAACCGATCCTCGGGCGTTGGCGGCGGAATCTTTTACGACCCCCGACCCGAATCTGCGGACGATGCAAAACTCACTTTGATCAACACGACGATCACGCTGAACCAGGCGGGAACGGGTGGCGGTCTCGCGATCAACGAAGCCGATGGGCTTCCGACCTCCAAGCTGGTCAATACGATCGTCGCTGGAAACACGCTGGCTGGAGATTCCACTGCGAGCGATATCCATCTGGTGTCGTCAGCACCCATTTTAGTGGCCCAGAGTCGGTTCAATCTGATTGGTGATCCCGCCACGGCGGGCGGTCTTGTCGATGATCGCAATGAAGCAACGGGAAACGGAAACATCGTTGGCGATCTGCTTGGACAACCTCTGAATCTCGACGCGATTCTGTTTCGAAACTTAGCCGACAATCTGGGCGGACCAGCGTTGCCGCCGCTATTTGGAACCGGAAGACAAATTCAACGTCCGGCGATGCACTCGCTGAAACTGGATAGCCCGGCCATGGATGCAGGGACTCCTTTCCTGCCGTCGGCTGTGGACGGGATTCGCTTTGACGACAATGGCGATCCAATCGTCCCGGTCGACGCTCCCTATTCCGATGCCTTGCACGCCGATGGGCGTGGCTATCCGTTCTTGCGCCGAGACAGTTTTCTAGGCGGTGGTGGAATCGTCGCCGGGGCCGTGGATATCGGAGCCTACGAAAATCAAATCAGACCGATCTTCACGGGTAGCGAACTGGTCGTCTCGACATTGGATGACGAAAATGATGGCGACTATTCATATGGTGAGCTCTCGCTTCGCGAAGCGGTTGCAATTGCAAATCTTTCTCCGGATGACAACGGAATCCGATTCGCTCCCTCGCTGATCGAAACCGACGCAGGCGAGATTTCGACGATCTATCTGACCAGTCCGATTGAAATTCTGTTCAACGTGACGGTTTCAGGACCGGGCAGCGATCTCTTGCAGATCAGCGGCGGTCATGGAACACGAATGCTTGAAATCGGACCACTCGCTACAACATCGATTTCTGGATTGGCGTTTGTCGATGGTCTCGGCGAAAGCCCCCGCTTTGATCAAACTCAATTTGACGGGGCGTCCATCACAGCACAGGGTGGCGCGATCTTCAACGCCGGAAAAACGACGATCGAGGATGCACTGTTTGCGAGAAACACGAGCCTGGCAACAGAAAAAGTTGGATTCGAGGCGGCAGCCGCCGATGGCGGCGGCGCGATCTCCAACGCGGGTGTCATGACGATCAAAGACACGGTCTTTCGTGACAATTCCTCCGAGTCCAACGGGGGCGCAATTACCAATCACGCACTACCTTTCGGGGCGTTTGACCTTCAAATTGGGTTGACGAACAGCCCCACACTTGCAATTGGCCCCAATGTTCAATTTGAGAACAATCATGCCGACACCGATGGCGGTGCGATTCAGACATGGCAACCCATTTCCATTGTCGATTCGACATTCACCGGTAACTCGGCAGGTCGCGATGGTGGTGCCATCGCTTTTGGCATCGAGTACCGAGGGGTGGGTCTTTACGTGTACGACTCGCCGGGGCAAGACCTGGTTCAACGATCCGAATTCCGCAACAACCAGGCAGCCAATTACGGCGGAGCAATCACAGTCAATGACAAAGCATCCGTTCGAGTCGTCGACTCAATCGTTGATCAAAACAACTCATCATACGGTGGGGGAATCGAAGCAGTCGGATACCTCGAACTAGAACGCACCACCGTTTCGCGAAATGTTGCAACGGTGAGTGGGGGTGGACTCGCGTTTTTTGGCCAGGGGATCTTCACGATCAACAGCAGTACGATTTCAGGAAATCGTGTTCAAGGAGTTGTCCCCGGTTACGGCGGTGGCATTTCCATTCAGAAGAACGCCAGAGAAAGCGCAACCATTTATCAACCGACGTCACAGTCTCAACAGATCAATGACAGCACCATTTCCGGGAACCAAGTCATTTCCGCCTTGGGACTCAATGCATTGGGTTCTGGACTTTGGACGAACGATCAAATCACACTCACCAACAGCATCGTCAGTGGCAACTTCCAAGACAATGGTATCGGCCCTCAAGTCTTTATCAGAGAGACTGGTAGCATCCATGCACCACTTCCAAATATCATTCCCAACTACAACTCGACAATCTCTGGCGTCAACGATCTAAGTAGATTTTCAGGCGCAACAACGATCACCGTCGACCCGAACTTGCAGTCGCTCGCCGACAACGGCGGTCGAGCGGAAACGAACGCGATTGGACCGACCAGCGTCGCAATCGACAATGGACAACGCCAAGGACTGCTCGATCAACGCGGATACCCGGTCACCGATCAATTGGATCCGTTCTTTGATTTACGGGATGATGATGGTGAAGTTGGTGACATCGGCGCCTATGAATCGAGCCAAGTTCATATCGTCGACTTCACATCCGAAACACGCAACGCAAGTCAATATGGAACCGCTGAGGCCGTCAGTTTTGGACTGGGAATTGACGACGGGAAACCGAACAGCACCATCCCGAAGGATCCTGGTTTCCTGGGGATCGAATTCAACAAGACTTTCAATGTTGGCCCCGGCATCTACGAGGATCCGCTCTTCGGTTCCGAGTGGGGTGCCAATGCCAACGCCAATGTCCAAGGCAAGTTGGGATTGGAATACGGTTATTTTATCAACTCAGGCAGCGTCGATACGTTTTACGATGGTCAATTCGCTTACCGAGTGGACCAACTGCCCAACACGGATGACTTCGTCATCAACACCAGTTCGACGCTGACCGATGGCAAGCTGTTCACGACGTCACCACGGGTCAGCGCGTACGCGGACTTGGTGCTTCAGTTCAACGCCTCCATTGCGGGTACCGCATGTGTGATTTCATGCGTGAGCGGATCGGTTCCGATCGGTATTGACACCAAGGTGCCGCTGTTTTCCATCAACCGTCAAGAGGAAGACGACAACGGCAACAAACTCTTTCTCGGCGCGAACGGTCTCACGACCGATAGCGCTGGTGGCACGAACCCGCCTGCCTTTGATGGTGACATTGTGGTCGCCGGTTTGGATTTGCAATCGGCGCTGGACATCGACTTGTCCGATGGGGATGACAGCCAAACCGACAAACTGGGGAGCATCCGAACGGAGCGACGCCAAGCAGAGATTGACAAGGCTGCCGGCAAACCAGGCGACCATGACGCCATCATTCGCAACGCGGTTGCCGCCGAAAAAAGTGCGACGCAGAAAAAGAAGGGGAGTGTGGAGGTTTCTAGCCCCGCCTTCACTTTGTCGTTCGGGCAAGCGGAGGACTTGCTTGGTGTCGAAGTTGGTTTGAGTGTGGGTGCCAGTGCCAAAGCGGGGCCAGTGAGTGCAGAGATAACGAAGAACCTTGGGAAAATTGCCTTGACGGTTCCCGAAATTGATCTTTCGGACACCACCTTCGACACCCCGCAGGGCAAGCTATCCGCGACAACCGACGATTTTGCGATCGGATCCAATGTGGATGCCAAACGACAAATCGCTGCACTATCGGTCGACGTCGGTGCCTTGGGGCCGTTCGGTGTCTACAACCTTTCGGCGGGGCCGATTGATATTGAAGCCACCACCGTCTCCTACGTGATCTCGCCGCGACTGGCAATCTCTCAAGATGTTTCCGTCGAACCGTTTTTTGATGAGTCACATCAAGCCGGTTTTGATTTTGTTTTTACTGGTGGTGGCACGATCAACGTTTCCATTGGGGACGCTTCGCCTGTCGCACTTTCTTCCGGTGGCAGCATCAGCTTCATGCCGGGCAGTGAAGTTCGCATCGATGCAAATGGTAACAGCGACATTCAGGTCAATCCGTCCATCACGGTTGGCAATCGATTCTCCAATGACATCGGATTGGAGTTTGATGTTCTCGGCGTGCTGGAAGTCTTGAGGCTGAAACTGAACGCGTTTGGAGAGCAGCTGTTTGACATTGGGCCGCTGTATGAAACCTCGCATTCGCTGCTCGATGCGATCGGCGTCGATGCGCTCGATTTTGGCTCGATCTTTGCTTCCACGTTCAACTTGCCCGCATCCACAACGCAAATCGAATCCTTCTCGCTCAACTCGGCGGAAGAGGGCGCCGCTCGTGATGGGAAAAGTCCCGGCGCCGCATTCCTGTTGCAATCCGGTGTGCCGACTCAAATCGATCCGGTCAATGGACAGACCACCTACTTATCAGTGCCGTTGTTGGGACCTGACAATGTGCTGCACAACGACGTGCTGTTTGAAACCCAAAGCCAAGACACGGTGCTGATTCGGCCGCCGTATGGCGGCTTGACGCTGGAATTGCTCGATAGTTCCGGTCAAGTTCGAAGTAGTTTTGAACTGGACGTGAAAGGAACAACGTTCACCAGCGGCAACGGTCCCGAGACCTGGCGTTTAAAGGGTTTTGAGAACCTGCTCGGCAGCCAAGCTTTGTTCGGCGTCCAGTTCAGTGGCGATGCGACTCGCGAGGTCACCGTCACGGTCGAGGGTGGATCTGCTCTGTCGCTGCCCGGTGTCCATACCGATCGATTGTTAACGGCGGAGAAGCAGGAAGCACTCAACCGGGCATCGACCCTATTCGTGCGCAACTCGGATCTTGCGCTGGACATCGATGGTGATGGTCGCCTGTCCCCCACCACCGACGGGACGTTGATTGCCCGCTTCATGGATGGGCAGCGTGGGGCAACCTTGATTGCCGGAATCACATCGGACGACGTTGTTTCTGATGCAGCAACCCGAACGGATGCTGCGGAGATCGAAATGGTTTTGCAAAACCTGTTGATGCAAGGTCGTTTGGATGTGGACGACAATGACACGGTGGATCCGAAGATCGATGGCGTGCTGATCCTACGGTACATGTCGGCCATCGGTGGCTCATCGACGACTCAGCAGGCCTTGACCGATGGTTTGGATTTGAATGCCCTGGGTGGACGGCGAACACTGCCCGCGGACATTCGAGCGTTCATGGAGGGAGGGGAAAGCCCTCCGCTAAATCAAACCTTTGCCGACGATGTGCTGTCGCTGTCAGACCGATCCGGTATTCCTCGGTTTCGTGTTTCCAGCAGCGCCGTAACGGGTTCGTCGCCTTTTGCCCCCGTCCTAACACCGTTTGTTAGCGGCACAGGCATTTTCACACTTGACACGTTGGGCAGCACCGTGACGTTTGACGAGACCTACTTGGTCGATGCAAATGATCCGAGTACCCGCACACTCGTACGCAGCCGCGCCGAGGGCACTCCAGCTCGCACGATCGATCTTCCCGAAGAGTTTCAAAAGTACCTCGGCGATCCGCTGTCACCTGAGATCGATACTTTGCTCGGCCGGTTTGAAACACCGACCCCGGCTCGAACACAGATACTGGGTCTCGAGGAACCGATCTTTGTGCGGGTCCCGGATGCATCGGGATACGAATTCACTTTGCCAGCGGGCCTGACCGCGAAGGAAATTCATTTTGATCCGAATGTTGGTGGGAACCTGTTCTTGCAACACACCGAAGCAAATTCGGGAACAAACATTGACTTTGACCTGTTCATTGCGTCGACCGGGGAGTGGCGAGAAGTGTCAATGAGCACCCCGTTTACTTTGCCGGCGGGAGTTTCCACTTTCGAACTCTATCCGAGACCGATCGTGACTTCGCGACTGCTAGACCCGAACGATGATGGCGACGTGAACTTGGATTTGACGGTAGGTTTGGTTCTTGAGGGGAATCAAACGTCCTCACCCGCACTGACGGTCAACGTGCTCGCTGATCGACAAGAGCTCATCAACCTGTATGAAATCCAAGTTGGAGTCGGATCGGATTCAGCCGCTTTCGAAACCCGGATCGCGCGTGACGGTGCCTACGTGGCAATTAGCACGAATGAGGTTCAGTCGAGCCTGTCGAGCCAACGCATTGATCTTGATGTCGATGTTTCCAATGACTACCCAAGAATGTTGGTGAAGTTTAGCAGAGGTACGCTCGAAGACTTGCCGTCAGGCCTCTATCGCGTTTGGGCGAATTGGGCAGCCGACCCCAATGTGGGGACCTATTTTGGAGGGATTGAATACACCGCTTCCACGAGTGAGGATGGGCTATCCACTGTCAAGAAATTCGAAGTGGATCCACGGCGGTTTCCAAACCAAGATTTGGTTGTCAACGGACTCGTCTATCAGGAATTGTTTGATATTCGTGTGGGTGGAAACGCACTCAGCATCGGTGCTATCGATTTGAACCGAATCAGGCGAGACATCTATGTCCAACGCATTGATGATACCGTAAACGTTGATGTGACTCAGAATCCCTCCAGCGGCATTCCCCTTGCTCTCGCTCCATCGTACGCACAGGAGTTTCCTGGCCGCTCAGCGGTCTCGGTCACGGCGACCGCTGCAGGTTTCAAGCCGATGACGGATACCTACAGCGTGACACTGACGGATCAACCGTTTGGTTCGGTTCCCACTCACGGCATCGCCGATCAGATTGTGCCACTGGGAACGACTCAACACATGATCGATCTTTCTAGTGTCTTTGATGCGCCGGATCTGATTCTTTCGGTTGAGTCAAACAACTCGTTGGTGACCGTGGCGATCGACGGCGACAACTTAAGCATTGGGTTCACTGAAAACGCATCCGCAAAGGTCTTCCTGACAGCCCAAAATGCTTCCGGCATGTTGATGGGGACCGACACATTCGTGATTTCAACCGGAGATTCAAGTGTCCGTCGGACGACCGTTCTGGATCCTATTTCAGACAAAATTGTTCCGGTGACGCTGCCCGCCGTTTATCGATATCGGTTTAACGACGAGTCGCTCAATGAAGATTCAGGCGGCCCTTCACTCGTGGCGGTGGGGGGGGCGTTCAGCGATTTCGGATACAGGTTTGGTGAAAACGAAGGCCTCAATCTTTCATCGGTGCTCTCCGACCCAGGTGAATACAGAATCGAGTTCGACTTTGCATTTGATGAGTATTTTGGATTCCAAAAGATCATCGACTTCAAGGGCCTCACCAGTGACAACGGACTCTACACCAATGGGCATCAACTCGCGTTCTATCCGATCGCCGATTCAACGTTCAACCTCCCGTACGGTCTCACCACGGGAGGACGGTATCGCCTTCAAATCACACGCGATGCTGAAACTTCCCAAGTCACCGTCTCAATAGCAAACGAAGAAGTAATCAAGTTCATCGATGATTCAGGAATCGCTATTTTCAGCGGCCCAAACAATACGATTCGTCTGTTTCAAGATGACCAGTCAACAGGTTCATGGGAGGCCGGAAGCGGATGGGTGGACAACCTTCAAGTCCGTGACGGGCTGATTGATCCGTTCAAGTTGGCGTCCGTGACCGATTTCAGTACTCGGTATAGCGATCGCGAGTTCGTCACCTATTCCTCGCTCGATGCAGGGAACTCTGGGCCGCTACCCGACCAATTGGGGCCCGATCGAGCTGTGGTGGTGACGGGCAAGCCAGACGCGGAAGACACTCTGATCTTGGATGCGCGGACCGGGCCACTCTATCAGCCATTCCGGTTTCACGCAGAGCCAGGTGAAGTTGCGCCCGCCACCGGCTGGACGGACGAGATCGTCATTCAAGGCGAGGGCGTTCAGATTGACCTTCGTGAATCAGAAATCCAAGGCATCGGCCGCATCGATCTTCGTGGATCAGGGCCAAACACGTTGATCGTGACCGCCGATGCATTGTTCAACAATGATCCCGGATTGCATCCGTTGATTGTGATTGCGGAGGCCGACGATACCGTGATCCGCGCGGGCGACACCGCTTGGATAAAACTTCCTGCTCGTCAACTCGATCCCACTTCGGGTTTGAACTTCGATGTTTACCAAAGTGGGGCGGCGGTGCTTTGGGTGTCTGCCCCGTCAGCGACCCTGCCTCCCACGGCTCCGGCCGAAGGCCCCGATTTCGATTTCCCTCAGTCGACACTTTCAGCCGAGTTGACCAACGAATTGGAAGTCCCTGGGCAGATCGTCTTGGTTCCTCCCTCCGATGCAAACTTGATGGCGGGCGAGAGGTTCACGATTGACGTGCTGTACAACATTGATGATGCAAGCGGATTGATCCCGCCAGCGATCTTGGTGGAAGTTCACTATGATTCGACAAAAATTGCGTTTTCAGACCTGCCTTTCCTGCTTGCCAACGGCTTGGTCAATGACATCGATTCGGAAAGCCCCGAATTCGAAACTGTCGACGACGGCAATGTGCGAACGAATCGAACGCTGATCTTTTCGTTCACCGATTTCCTGGGTGCTTGGCCAGCGGAAGCAACCCAATCCACCAAGCTTGCCACAATTGAGTTTCAAGGCGGAGACGCGACCGGAATCACGGACATCCGGCTGACCGGACTGTCCTCCAATGGGTTCATCTTTGATGCCGAGGATTTCGCGTTGTTATCTGTCGATACCAACACACCGACGATCACATTGACCACTGACACTGTCACACTTGCTGCTGGCCAAACACTCAGTGACGCCTTGGCGATTATCAATCCGCAAGCCACCGACTTGGTCGACGAGCTTCCTACCATCACCAACGACGCACCATCGGTGCTGCCCACCGGGATGACGACCATCCTGTTCTCGGCAACGGACAAAGCGGGCAACACCAGCACTGCCTCCGCAACAGTCAACGTGCTCGGCCGTTCAATGGATTTCGGTGATGCTCCTTCGCTAACGCAGTCTGGATTTGCGTCGGACTACCCGGTCACCAAAGCTCAGGATGGAGCGAGCCATTCCGTGGGCAGCCTGTTCTTGGGGACATCCGTCGATGTTGAAACTGATGGCGTCCCAAGTCCGAATGCGGAAGGCGACACGGACGACGATGGCGTCGATTTCTTGGTCGATCCCGTCGCAACGATGGACAGGCTAAGCGTTTCCAGTGTTCGCGTGCATAGCTCGGGGGGGGGGATCGTGGATGCCTGGTTGGATTTCAATCGCGACGGTGACTGGAATGATCCTGGCGAGAGAATCATCAGTGGTGCTGCCGTTGATTCGGGTGACACGCTGCTCAGCTATCAGGTTCCAGCCGGAGCTTCATCGGGGACTTCCTATGCTCGGTTCCGCCTCTCGTCCCTCGGCAGTGAACTGCCCACCGGTGCCGCCGCGGATGGGGAAGTCGAAGACTATTCCGTCGAGTTGATCAGCGGTGCGACCTCTCCGACAGTCGTGGTGCAACCCGGTGCGTCAGACACTTCGCTGTTCCTGGATCCGGATCTTGTCAGATTGGTTTCCGGAGCACTGACCGTGTTCGAGGCTCCAAGCGACCAAGTGGGGACGATCGACTACCGCCCACTCGTGACGCCCGAAGCAATCAATTTGATGTTGGCAGCGGAACATACAGTGGCTGCCAATCAGATTCAGTTTGGCGTCTTCGCGGATGGTTCCAGTGTGAACGTCAGCGGTATTGGTGGATCGATCGACCTGACCAACGTGGCCACGCAGGCCGCCCAGGGCCGCGTGACGCTGGACCTGACCCACGGCGACCCCAGTTCCGCGACCATTGATGCGATCTTGGCACGAAAGTGGTCCATGGACTCATTGCCAATGCAAGTCATGATTGGCGTGGAGGATCGAGTGCTGTTCGCCGACGCGGATGAGTGGCGGATGACCGATCCAGTCATGACGAGTGGCGTCTTCCAACTGACAGCAGCAAACCAGAGTGGAAACGCATCCATCGTTGTCAGTTCGGCGCGGCCTTGGCAGAATTTCATTCGCCTCAACGACGTGACAAACGACGGAGTCGTGCGTGCGTCCGACGCATTGCGAATCATCAACGAGTTGAACTCACAGGACTTCTCCAGTTCCGACGGACGATTGATTGATCCGGCTTCCTTGTCAGAAAGCATGGTCTCTTACTATGACACCAGCGGCGATGGCGTTGTATCCGCACTCGATGCTCTGCGAGTCATCAACGAACTCAACGCGGTCTCAGCCGGTGGAGAGCCCCTTGAGAATGCCAGCCAGGGATCTCAACTCGCAGTCCCGATGGGACCTGCCGAACAACTTCCCCTCGCTTCCATTCCTCCAGAGGAGCCGATGCTCGCGTTCGACGCATGGAAACAGAAGCCGCGATTTGCTGCCGCCGACCTGCTGAGCACGGATCTTGTCATTCGCCAACGACTCTCGACAACAACTCCATCCGATTCTTCGGTCGAAGAATCGGTCTCCGACGAAAACTGGCGAGCGGTCGACGAACTGTTTTCGCAGAGCAATCCGCTGGAACAAAATATCTTGTGATGATTCATTGACCAGCGATGCGATCGCACTCAATCCACGGTTGGCGAACCGACGACCAAGGGAAGCGTGAACTGGTGCTCAGGGTCGGTGTTGTACTGGTCAAACACTGGCGAGTAAGTGCGGACTTGGATGGACTTGCCATCGGGAAGCAGTTCGATCAGTCGCATCCAACCGTCACCACCTTCGTGCAGCATTTGATAATTCGCCAGCATCTGGTGAACGAGGTTGCCCTGTGGCGCCTTCTCACTCAGCAACCCCGCGCCGTCGTTGAGCACATGACCTGAAAGCACCATCATGACATTGGGATGGTCGCTGATCAGCTTCGTCCAAAGATCGCCTGCGTCATTGATTCCTTCTGGACTGTCAGCAACGCCGTACTTGTACGGACTCCAGGTTTGCGACTGCGTGCGTTTCCAGTCGTACTTGGTTTCGTCGTAGTACATGTAAGCATGCGTCACGATCACGGCCAATCGATCAGGGTGTTCATTCAACAACTGATCGGCCCATTTCACAGCGCGATCACGAGGTGCCCATTCCAACGCAATCCCAATCCACTTGGCATGGTCCGTTTCAAACAAGCTGTAGTTGTTCTCCGTCTTCCCCGGGTCCATGGTGCCCTGGAAGGAAGGATGAAGTGCAAACCGTGGCTCGTCCAAGTAATCACTCATCAAGGATTCGTGCGTCGCTCCGTTTCCGCCTGGACCCATGTCATGGTTGCCAGGGGCTGCGATCACCGGAACATGGCCGAACAACTCGTCCATCGCTTGCTGTGCGTTTTCCCATTGGTCGGGCGTGTTGCGGTTGGTGATGTCACCCTCATGAAAAACCGCGACGATGTTGCGGTCTTTCAGGTGCTGGCGAATCCAACGGGTTTGAGCCAGAAAGTGCTGCGGATAGTGTTGGCTGTAAATCTGGGTGTCGGGCAGAGCAACAATGGTTGCGGACCCCTCCACGAACGGCAACGGTTCCGGCACTTGGTACGAAGGGCTGGGGTCCACCGCGGGAGCACGTTGATCCTGAACCATCCGAACGTAGTCCTGCAGTCCACGGAAGAAGCTCTTCGAGGCATCCACAAAACGGGCTGGTGCAACGGTCGTTCCGTCGGGCGATTGCCATTTATCGAAAAACAGGGATGTCAAAACAATGCGTCCCTCACCATGAGACGCTTCCAACAGCACGGGGTCGCGAGTGGATTTCCCAATCGCCGCCAACACCGCAAAACCTTGCTGATTACGAAGCGTTTCCCACGATCCAGCCCGATGATGGTTCGGCAACAACAGACGATCCTCCGCCGATGAATCGCGAGGCAATCGCTGCAGCAGCGGATGCTGCGGAGCATGCACGATCACAGGGTTGCCATCCCGATCAGTGCGTGAAGCGGAAAGGGAATCTGGCAAGAAAGCGATCGATGATTCGGTTTGGTCAGCCTGCGTTAGCTCCAACAAGACAGCTCCCGCCGCGACACGTTCGCCCAACAACTTGCGGTTGTTTTCCAGCCACTTTCGGACCGCGGCTTCCTCGCTGGCGAACGACCCGACGGCGATCAAATCAGCCACCGGCAAGGTGTCCTGTTGCAAGTCGATCGTCGCAACTTCAAACCCTGCCGCTTCCAAACCAGCCTGCAGCCCAACTTGTCCGGTCCAAGGATCCGCAACCTCAATCACAACCGCCGTCAGCACCGGTTGCTCGGCCCCCTTGGTGTCCGCCGAAAGGAACGAAGTGATGCAGCAATTGAAAACAATTGCCGAGAAAAACAAACGGTTTGAGATCGTTGGAGAAATCATGAGGTGATTCTGCAAGACAGTGAGAGAGGAAGGCAACCAATTCGCCCCCCGGTGAACGGAGCAAGGGAACGCATGGCCTCGCCCTCCGGGTAAGTTATAGTGCCTCCGCCCCCATTCACATGTGACCACCTGACCACCAGTGACATGAAAATCCTGCGAATATTCACGACCATCACGATCGGCCTTGCCATTGCCTCGACGGGGAACAGTGGCGATCTCAATTGGCCGCAATGGCGAGGCCCGGACGGGTCCGGAAAAACGTCCGCCACCCAAAGCGTGGCGCAGTGGGGCCCTGACACCAACGTGAAGTGGCGAACCGAATTGCCCGAGCCCGGCAACTCAACACCGATCTTGTGGGAAGACCTGGTGTTCGTCACCCAACCACTCACGGAATCGAATCAGCGCGCCATCCTTTGCTTCGATCGAGAGACTGGAAAGGAAAAGTGGCGACGCGGCGTCACCTACACCGAGAGCGAAGCCAGCCATCAAACCAATCCGTATTGCTCCGCTTCTCCTGTCACCGATGGCGAGCGCGTGATCGCTTGGTTCGGTTCCGCTGGGCTGGTCTGCTGGGACCTCGATGGCAATCAGCTATGGCATCGTGACCTGGGACGACAAGAGCACATGTGGGGATACGGTTCCTCTCCGATTCTGCATGAAGACTTATGCATCCTGAACTTCGGCCCCGGCAATCGTGAATTCCTGGTCGCCGTTGACAAGCGCACGGGGGAAACTCGCTGGCAGCGTGACTCGCTCGACGATGAATCCGAACGCCAACTCAGCGGCCCAGAGAATGATGGCAATGCCAACGACTTCCAAAGCGACAAAGCACGCAGCGAACGCCTCCGCGGTTCCTGGAACACGCCCATCATGGTGCAAGCAAACGGCCACTGGGAACTGGTCGCAGTGCTGCCGAGACGTGTCAGTGGATATGATCCCGAGACCGGCCAGTTGCTGTGGACCTGCGGTGATGCGGCCCCCCTTGCCTACGCGTCGCCTGTGCTCTCCGAAGGAGCCATTGTGGCATTGGGCGGATACGGCGGCGCGTCCCTCGCCGTCACGACCGGCGGCCGAGGCGATGTCACCCCGACGCATCGGCTCTGGCACAAGCCCAAAGACAGCGGGTGGCTCGGCACCGGCGTTGCGCACGACGGGCTGATCTACGTCTGTGGGCTAGGCGGCGTGCTGAGTTGCTTGGACAGTGCGACCGGCGAAGAACTTTGGAAAGCTCGCGTTGGCAGCGGGGGGACTTGGTCCAGCATCACTCAAACGGAAGACGGGTTGATGTACTTGCTCACCAAATCGGGCACCACCACCGTCTTCCGCCCTGACCGCGAGCGTTTGCAACTGGTAGCGGAAAACGAACTGGACGAACCCAGCAACGCTTCCGTGGTCATCACCGATCGCGAAGTGCTCATCCGCACCGACAAAGCACTCTGGGCATTCGCGGAGCCCACCGCAAACGAATGAGTGGCCTGTCCCAGCATCACAAGGCGCCTGAAACCAGCTTTGGCAGCTAGTGGTCTGTCAGGACTTGTTTTTAGGGTAGTGGACGAGGCCACGAGTCCTGAACTGGCGTCAAATCCAAGGACTCGTGGCCTCGTCCACTACGATCAACCCTCACTTTTAGCTGTGAGAGACCACTAGCACTTCCTGCACCTGTTCCCTGGTCAGATCCCAGATGTTCCGGCTACAATCGCCGCGAGATTGGCCGGCACTGTCACGCGATCAATGCATCCCGCGTCAGCCTCGTTGAGTGGGAAAAGCACAGTGACAACCGGCCCAAGCACGAAGGCACTGAAGAACAGCACCTGCCCAGGTGGTGGAATTGGCAGACACAGGGGACTTAAAATCCCCCGGACGTTTAGTCCTTGCGGGTTCGAGTCCCGCCCTGGGTACTTCTCTGCGACGTCGCGGAACCGATTGTGAGACGCTCTGTTTGGCAGCGTTCAGTCGGAGATGGGCCCGGCTCAAACTTCTACGAAAAAAGCCGCTCCGGCGTGAGCGGTGAGCGCTGACGCCAGAACGGCTTGAGTTGATTCGCTGACCCAGACAGGATCCTAGCGAGCCCATTGACGGAACGAGCTCTCTGGGTGCCTGAGTTCGCTCAGGGAGCGATGGGCAGATCAAAGTCGCCCGACAAGTCTCGGTAAACACAGTGGATGTGGTTGGCGGGGTTGCCAGCCGGGTCGGCTTGCGTGTTCACGAATTCGATCAAGAACCGCTTGCCGCGCACTCGGTAGTAGTGGCCGATGCCAGGTTCGAGAGCACCCGCCCAGGCGAAGTGAACGTTGTTCCAACCGTCCGTTTCGATTTGCTGCGTTCGTTCAGCAGCGACTTTTTCCGGTGCGACACTGACATACAAATCCACCACGTCACGCAGTTGTTTTTGTTGGTCAGGATTCAAACTGGAATAGGCGATCCCTTCCGGTTCTCCCACCGTCGGTTGTGGTTCACCGGCAAAGCGAATCTCAGCGAGAGCTTCTTCTGCGATGAGTGCGACTTTGAGCTGCTTGGAATCCAGTGACTTGACCAGTTTGAACGCGAGCTGTTCCTCTTGGTTCAGAACGGCAGTTCCCTTGCCCAACGTCACACTGGTTTCGTTCTTCACCACGGCTGGATTGGTCGCCATGAACTGAGGCGTGGAATCAACGACCTTCCCGCCCCGACAAACGAAGTTCAGCGACAGGTGGTGCCCTTCAAAGGACAAGCCCCAACTCGCGTCTTCGCCTTTTTCTGTGACGTCACCGAACAACGTCACGTAGTAACGTTGCGGGTTGCGTTCCCAAGCCCCTTTGCCGGCTTCCATTTCGTTGAGGACTTCTTCCAGCAACATGATCCGGTTGGCTTTGCTGTAGCCAGCTTCACTGAGTGCCGAACGGAGAAGACGCAGCGCGGCGGTTCGCTGTGCATCGTTCATCTGCTCGAGCATCAGCCCCTTGCGTTCCTTCATCGGAATGAAGTGCCAGCCAACTCGCTTGGGCGAATCAAACGCCATCACAGCATTTGCTTTTTGATCCGGCGTCAGCGTTTCCACGAACGCGACAGCGAACGTCTGCATTTGTTCAGCGGGCGAGGCGGCCAATTTCCAACCCGCCAGCCCCAAAGCAGCAACGGCGGTAAGGGACAGCAAAGCAAAACGAATCTTGTTCATGGCGGGTCGATGACAGAGGGAGGGAATCGCCGAGCAATGGTTGCTCGGAGAGGAGGGAATCCGGCAAGGCGGGCTTTCAGCCACGTAGGGTAATTGATTCTGCCGACGGAAACACTCTCAACGGGTGCCACAATTTTCCATGCGGCCGAAGAATCGCGACCAATTCCCCCCATGGGCCGGACGAATCGGACGAGCGATCGACTCCGATGCAATCGGAAACGCTGGTGTTTCGATCGAAGGTGTCGACCTGGTCGATGCAGCGAGTCCATTCCTCCGGCAACGGTTCGGCCGGTGCCTGCGGGGTGCCTGCGATCCGAATCCCTGCGTGCAGCATTCCGATTTGCTGGGCGTCCAAATCGATGGCTGGGAGGTGGGTCAGGCCTTCCACAGAGGGACGCATGAACTCCAGCATGGGCTGGGGAGATGCTTTTTCGCGGTCTGTGTCGTCGAACATGAACTCGCAATCGAGTGTGTCGCTCAAGCTGAAACGCCCGACCTCGGTGCGAACCAACTTCGTCATCACCGCGGCACATCCGCAGGCCGCCGCGACATCCATCCCAAGTGTCCGCAGGTAAGTTCCCGAGCCACAACGAACATCCAAACGCATCATCGGCGGTTCGTACGAGACCAGCTTCACCGAATCGATCAGGATCCGACGCTTAGGCATTTCAAAGTTTTCCCCGCGACGAACTCGCTTGTGCGCCCGTTCCCCATCGACCTTGATGGCCGAATGAGCCGGCGGGGTCTGCTCCACCACACCATGGAAATCTTCCAGCACTCGCTCGATTTCAACGGCACTTGGCAACGTTGCATCTGCTTGCGTGACCAATTCCGATTCCAAGTCACCGGACTCGCTGGACACCCCCAGCTGAAAATCAGCAAGGTATCGCTTGCCGTGTTGAAGTACCCAAGGGGTCAAACGTGTGGCCGATCCAATCGCCAGCAGCACCAACCCTTCCGCCAACGGATCCAGCGTTCCCGTGTGCCCGACTTTCAATTTGCGAAGACCGAATTCGGCGCGCAGCCGACGCTGAGCACGGTTGACCAGGTCTCGAGAGGTGGCCCCCGGCGGTTTGTAGCAAGGCAAAAAACCAAGCGGGGAATGCTCACCATTGGGGTCCATGGAAAAACGTCCATTCAAGGAATGAAAACAAAAAAGGGGATGAAGGAGCGACCACCTTCCCGCAACAGAACCTCGGAGCGATCTGGCGGCACACCCATCACACCGAGTCACCCGTCACACCGAAATGGTTCGCAAATAAAGATGACTGATCAGTGCCAAGAGGCTTTCGACCACGATGAACAACAACCGGGCGGTGATCACGCACAGCAGCGCATGGGTCGGATCAGTCACGGTGCCCAAAACGACCAACGTCACCCACTCGCGAACGCCCGCCCCACCGGGCAGCAACGAAGCGAACCCCAACACCATGCCGAGGCTGATCGCGGCGGTGGCAACCGTCAACAACTCGTGGCCGGCAGGCAAACCATTGTAAGCCGGAATCGCTTTCATCACGCAGGCAAATGACAGCCCGATCAAACACCAAGACAACAGCGACCATCCCCAACCTGAGATCAATCGCGGCCACGTGATCGCGGATGAAACCTCCGCCACCGCGGTGGACTGATTGGCGGAATCATCCGGCTGCGTCCGAGCCCGTCGTTTGCTGACCAGTTCGATCACACGCCGCATGACGGGCGGCAGCGTGGGAAGGCAAGCGACCACCGCCATCAATGATGCAGCCCATTTGACCCATGGAGGAAGCGGCGTCGACCACATCAGACACCCCGCCAGAGCACCGCCAACGGACATCATCAACAACGTTTCAAAGAACACGCACGTGGTCGCTCGACCGATCAAAGGTTGCCGGGAAGGAACGTCTCGCATCACGGCAGGCAAACTGCCCGCCCGAGACGTGGACACCACCGCAGAAACACGAAGCACCACCACCATCGCTTTGCCAGGGATGTATTTCCCTGCATGGCCAAGCAACTGCGCCGCGGTGGCTCGAGGCAATGAGCACGGAACATGGAATCCACGCAGGGCTCCATGCAACACACAAGCGGGCGGCAGCAGGCCGGCCGCGTAAAACATCGCCGCGAGCAGGATCGATCCGAGCGAAACGTTTTGCCAAGTCGGCAGGGACCCCAGCAATCGAGTCCGTTCTTCGATCAGCGATTGTCGTTCGCCGGTCGAGACGTGGCCCTGCGGATCACCGGCAGTGCCCTCCGCAGACGCCTGGATCTGCCCGTCAAGGACCTCGAGTTCCTGGTCAATGACTTGGACACGAGCCTGAACGTCAGCGACTTCGGCGCGCCAACGTTCGACCGCATCCTTGGCCGCGAGGGCCAAACCCAGCACGACCAAGACAGCGATGACTCGTTTGGCCCAGCGCATCCAGCCAGCCTTCCGCCGCGCGGGAGCAGGCTCCCGCGTTTCGGATTCGGTGGTGTCAACCACAGAATGTCAGCTCGGATCGTTGTGCCATCGGCCGATCAGTTGTCAGCGAGAGGTTCTTTTTTCTCGGTGATCACTTCGGTCTTTTCCGACATTTCGGCGTTCAATTCGATGTAGCTGTTCCATTCTTCCGGCAGATTGTCTTCATGGAAAATCGCTTCCACGGGACATTCCGGCACACAGGCTTCGCAGTCGATGCACTCTTCCGGGTGGATATACAACATCTGTTCGCCTTCGTAGAAACACTCCACAGGGCAAACGACGACGCAATCGGTGTACTTGCATCCCGAGCAGGGTTCAGCAACGACGTGCATGGTCTAACCTTCCAGTTTGATTGAGAAATGGAACGACCCAACCAGATCGTTCTCGCACTATATCGGTTCAAGCAAGGCCGTAACTTCGATCAAAACAAACCTGCTCTGATCGACTATCCTCGCAGTTCCCCTATTTTGCCACTTCCGCCGTCTCCGGCAAACCCGCCTCCATCGACAATTTGGTCACTTTCAACCTGATGCAAGCTTCTTCCACCCGTTGGCAAATTCGCACTCGCCCCAATCGCCACTACCCATTTCTCTCGCGGCACCCTTGGGTCATGGCCAATGCACTGGCGCACAACACGCTCCGGGAAGTGCCCTCCGAGGGCAATTTCAATGAAATTGCCCCGCTGCCGGTGGATTCTTCGTCCGTGGATTCTTTGCCCAATGAATCGGTGCCTGCGGATCCCGACTCCGTCTCGGATGCCCCCTCGGAAGAATCGGTGGATTCCGGGCCGGGTGACCACCAACGACGGCTTCCGGCTTGCGGCGACGTGATCGATTTGCTCGATCACGACGGCAACTGGGTCGCTCGCGGCTTGATCAATCCAGGCAGTCGGCTTCGGATTCGGCTGTATGCCTTTTCATCCGAAGAACAAATCGACGACGCATTGTGGGCGGAGCGAATCGAACAGGCGGTTGCACGGCGACGATTGGCCGGCTCCCCCAACCCACAGGGCGGCGAGCGTTTGATTTTCAGTGAATCCGACCGAATGAGCGGGCTGATCGTCGATCGTTACGCGGATTGCTTGAGCGTCCAAATCACTGGCGGCGTGCTGATCCCTCGTGCCGCGATGCTGATCCGCGAAGTCACCGCGGCGGCGGCCCGTCATCAGACGCCGTGCCAAAGAATCTTGGTTCGCATGGACGACGCCACCGTCAAACACGAAGGCGTCTCCGCCGAAACGTTGGCTGACCTGCAAGCGCTCACGACGCTGGACAGTCAAGCCGACCCGACCGTTTGGTACCAACACAACGGCCTGGAGATGGCCATCGATTTGCAGGACGGCCAGAAGACCGGCGGCTACCTTGACCAACAACTCAACCATGCCGCTGCGGCGAGTTACATGACCAACCGCCGCGTGCTGGATGTTTGCACCTACACCGGCGGCTTTGCGTTGGCGGCTGCCCGTGCCGGCGCCCAACAAGTCGTTGCGCTCGACAGCAGCGAACGGGCACTTGAGATCGCCAAGCGGAATGCCGAACGCAACCAGCTCGGCAACATTCAATTCGATCAAGGCGATTGCTTCGACGACTTGAAAGAACGCCGCGAACGGGGTGAGAAGTTTGACGCGATCATCCTGGACCCCCCGAGGTTCGCTGGTTCTCGCAATCAAACCAATGCGGCGTTGCGGGCTTACACGCGGCTGAATGCGTCGGCGGTTGACCTGCTGCCCCCGGGCGGAATTTTGGTGACCTGCAGCTGCTCAGGACGTGTGTCTCGAGCCGACTTTCTCAACATGCTCGTTGATGTGGGACGCAAGCGTGGTCGTGACCTCGTGGTGCTAGAAAGTCGCGGCCCCTCCCCCGACCACGTCTTCGCTGTCTCGTGCCCCGAGAGTGATTACCTAAAGTGCATCATTGTTCAGGTGATGTGATACGATTGCGAATTCGCAATCTTTCCTGAAGGAAAGTTGCGGTTTTTTGCTGCGGGGTAGGATCGCGGTTCACGCATTTGAACTATAACGGACGTGTACTTGTGACGGCTTGGAAGTCAGCTTTTCTACTCTGCGTTTGGCTTGTTTTTCTTCAACGCCCATCAATCGTAAGCATCACTCCAGATCGAGGCCCGCGGTGTCCAGCGTAACGATCAAAGTCCTGCACGGTGCCGACCGTGGAAAGGTCTTCGAGGGGATCGAGCCTCCCCTGACCATTGGACGAGAGGAGGGCAACGACATCCAGCTCAATGACGAGCGGGTCAGTCGCTGCCATCTCAAGATTCAAAGGGACAACGAACGGTTGGTGTTGACCGATTTGGATAGTACCAACGGTACCAAGGTCAACGGAGCGGAATGCCAGCTGAAGATTCTGCGGCACGGCGATTTGGTTGCGGTCGGCCGCAGCCTGCTGTTGCTGGGATCCGAGGAGCAGATCGCGGCGCGACTGCAGGCGATCGGCGGAGGAAGCAAGGGTGCGATCCAGCGCGACGTGAAGTCGTCCGACGAATCCATGGCGGTGGATCTTCGCCAGGACCCAAAGTCACCGCTTCCGGTCGATGCGTTGCATGTGGAAGATCTGCCGGCAATCCCGGACGATTTGACCCCTGGCCAGAAAGCCCAGCTCTGTGAGATTTTGGATTACCTACAATCACGACTGGAAAGATTGATCGAATCGGCGACCACGCAGGAAGAATCGGAACAGGTTCTGCTGCAACAAGCCGCCTGGCAACGCCTGCTCGACGTCCAATCGCGACTGGCGACCCTGAACCGAAAAATCACCGATCCGCAGTGGCCCTGAGCATCCAGTTCTCCCGGGCCGACTGCCGGAATCGCTTCCGAGTCATCGACCCACGAAAGAACACCGTTGAGCTCCTCCCAATCCAACCTCGCCCCGTCTGTTCAAACCGCCACTTCGTTGACCGCGAACTCACGGAAGACAGAAGCCGAACCAACAGAAGCCCGAGAACCACTCGTGAGTGAATACCGCGAACTGAGGGCTCCCACGCAATCGCTGGGAACCCTGATCGACCCGCCACTGTGCGATGCGGAATTGCTGCTAAAAAACAACCTCGCGACGGCTCACGCTGAGATGCCTGCCGGAGCATTTTGGGCCGACTTGCGAAACGAGGCGAGGGAGCAACTGGTCAACGACGCTCGTCGCTACACGTCGTCTTACCGCGATGTCGCGTCCTTCTGTGCCGAGCAACCCAACCACACAGGCGAGAACAATTCCCGCCCCATCGTGATGGCCGGGCACCAACCCACCCTGTTTCATCCGGGGGTGTGGTTCAAGAACCACACCCTGCAGAAAATCGCGAATGACTGCTGTGCGCTTCCAATCAACCTGGTGATCGACAACGACGTCGCCACCACGCGATCGATTCGTGTGCCACAGTTGCAACCACTCGCAAACCTTGCCGGCGATGATTCGCACGAGCAGCGGCAGGGCTCCTGGCAATCCATTCCCTACGATGCAGGTGGTGAGACCCTTCCGTTCGAACAAGCACAAATCCGCGACACCGAACTCTTCAACCACTTTGACGCGGGCGTTCGTCGCTTGATCGCTCCACTGGTGAAAAACCCCTGCGTCACAGAGCTATGGAAACACGCCCGGGAAGCAATCGCCCGTTGCGGCATCGCAGGCTGTGCATTGGCTCAAGCCCGCCACGCGCTCGAAGCGGAGATGAACTGGCAAACCCTGGAAATCCCTCTCGGCGTCGCCGTTCGCGGCCGACCCTTCGCTCGATTTGTGATGGAGATCATCGACCAAATTGAACGCTTCCGAACGGTCTACAACGACTCCGCCGACCACTACCGAGCCTGGCACGGGATCCGCAGCTCAGCTCATCCCGTCCCCAATCTCGGGCTCCAAAATGGATGGTTTGAAATGCCTCTGTGGGTCTATGGCAACAGCCACCCGCAGCGCCGTGGCATCTGGGTGAGGCGAGAAGGCGACCAGTGGCGGATCAGCGACGCTCCATCCGGTTCCTCCCAATCAGGGTCCGGCGGAGGAGGGGCGATCTCCCTGACCGTCTCAGCAAACGACCGCGATTTGGCGGCCACTCAACTGATGGAAGCCGCCTCGCCCGAATTCAAACTTCGGCCGCGAGCCTTGATGACGACCATGTTCGCCAGACTGGTTCTCAGCGACCTGTTTCTGCACGGAATCGGTGGCGGCAAATACGATCAACTGGCCGACCGAATCATCTCCCAATTTTTGGGGGTCACCCCGCCAGGGCTGCAAGTCGTCTCCGGAACGATTCGTTTACCGGGCCAAGAAATCGATGAATCCCGCGAGGGACGTCGGCGCGACCTCCAACGAAAAGAACGAGAACTTCAATTCCAAGGCGAAAAATGGCTGGACGATGGCAACTCCACCCAGCGAGATCTCCAAGCTCAAAAGCTGGACCTGCTCGACAAAATGCCCACCTCGGGAAGCCGCCGCAGTTGGCACCATGAAGTGTCACGCTTGAACTCGCTGATCGCACTGCAACTCACCGACCAGCGGCGTGAAACTCAGCAACAGCTTGCTCATCTGGAACGGGAAGCGGCAACGGAAAAGATTCTCTGCAGCCGCGAACTTTCGTTTTGCCTGTTTCCCTTGGAATTCCTTCAAGAATCCTTTGCCAAAATGGCATGAGCGTGACGATTGGAGTTGTCGAGCGCTAATTTTACGCTATTCTCTGCCGTTTGCCGACGAACAAAGTTGGTTTTTGGCATCATCATTTAACCCGCGAGTAGCATCGGATGAAGGTCGTTAGTAGCATTGGGGCGTTGAAGTACCGCCACCCAGATTGCCAGGTGGTCAAACGCCGAGGCCGTATTTACGTGATTTGCAAAAGCAATCCAAAATTCAAGGTCCGTCAGGGCGGTGCAAAGAGCAAGAAAGCCCGGCGTTAGATCAATCCGTCTTGTCGAAGACAGGGTGATCTGACTTGGGGTCCCCTTTCGATGAGACCGGCATTGTCACCCCCTGTATCTCCTATGACTCCCCCGCCTTCAACGCCCAGTGATTCACTGGCAAATGGTTCGGGTGAGCGATCAAATGGTGATTCCGACCCCGCTTGGCGACGCCAATTGCCGGTGCAAACAGCGGGTCGCATTCTGGACGGAGATTCAGCCATCACCAGGGCGAACAGGCCTGACGTGCACCGAATCGACGTCGTTGCATTCTCCGAACTGACCGCCGACGACCTCGATCGTTGGGAACAGATTCGAGCACTGACGGATGATTTCAGGCCGCCCTTTTTCGCGGCTCGTTTTGCGGCCGCCGTTGACGCCGTCCGAAAAGACGTGCTCACAGCAGTCTTGCGAGCCAAAGACGGTACGCCACAGGGTTTCTTTCCCTTTCACCGCGTGGGCGGTGTCGGTGTGCCGGCCGGGCGTTTTCTCAACGACGCACAAAACGTCATCGCTGTTCCAGGACTCAACATCGACTGGACCGAACTGGCTCGCGCAGCCAAGGTTCGAGCATTCAACCTGCACGCCATCGTCGGATGTGACCCCACCTGGGTCACAAGGTATCACCTGCAATCCGTCCAAGCGTTTCGTGCGGACCTGGGCCATGATTCCGAGGACTACCTCGACCGGCTCGAACATGAACATCGCACGATCGGAAAACAAGGGCAAAAGACTCGAAAGTTAGGGCGAGAAATTGGACCGGTTCGACTGGAAATGGACTGCCGCTGCCCTGAGATCCTGAAGCAAACGATTGCGTGGAAACGGGCACAGTACCAGCGCACGCACATCTTGGACCTGTTCCTTCCGGACTGGACCCGGGATCTGATCGAGACACTGCATGCCAACTCCCTGGAGCAACCTGGACGGCAAGCCGATCTTCCCTTTGCACACGAGGGGTTCTCAAACGACTCACTGCGTGGAATTTGCTCGGTGCTCTGGGCTGGCGACCAGCCAGTCGCCACCCACATCGGCATGATTGAACAAGGACGTTTGCACTACTGGTTCCCTGCCTATGACCCGGCTTACTCACGCTATTCGCCGGGGACCGCCCTGTTCACTGAGATCATCCGTGCGGCAACGTCACACGGAATCCAGTGCGTCGACATGGGATACGGCGAGCAACCGTACAAAAAGAAGCAGACGGGCACGACGACACAAGTGGTCCACGGCACCATCACCGACTCCCGTTGGCACCGGATGGCATTCGCAGCGGAAGCCCGCATGGTCCAGGCACTCAAACGGGTGCCGATGAAGGAAGCCGTCAAGCGTGCGATCCGAACGATCAAGCCTTCCGCGGGGATCAAGAAACTAAAATAGCCCGCCATTTCGGACGAGCTATTTCGTAGTTCAGGTTGCAGCCAACGACTGCGAGGATCGTCTTTTGCTTACTTGCTCGGTGGCAGCAGAACCGAATCGATCACGTGAATGATGCCGTTGCTGGCCATCACATCGGTCTTCACGACCTTCACCTTGTCGTTCAACATCACGGTTCCGTCCTGCACTTCGATGCTGACTTCGCCACCCAAGGTCTTCGCGGAGTCCAAAGTGACAACGGTCTTGGCGGGCACTTTCCCGGCAACGACGTGGTACTTCAAAATCGCGACCAATTGATCCTTGTTCTCGGGCTTCAGAAGACTTTGCAGGGTGCCTTCGGGCAACTTCTCGAACGCCTCATCCGTTGGTGCGAAGACCGTGAAGGGGCCTTCACCGCTGAGAGTTTCCACCAAACCGCCGGCCTTGACGGCGGCCACCAAGGTGTTGAACTTTGCCGCCACCGCGGTTTCGACAATGTTCTTTTTCGCGGCTTCGTTGTGGTGATCCGCTTGGACGGTGGCGGGCAAAACGAACAGTGCCAATGCAGCCAAAATGATTTTCTTCATCGTTGATTCCGTGGGTCTGAAACGTGTGGAGATGAACTCGAGCTTGAAAGAGGCTGTCCTGCAGCGGCCGCTACCGGACTGCCTCACTCGATCGGCTGATTCGCGAATCGCTGGACTGTACAACCCAGACAAGCGGAACCTCCCAAAAAACCTCCTGCCGCCGCCGCTGGGGAGCCAAAGTAACTTTGAAACCAAATTGCAATTGCCGCGAAACCTCCAAGGAAATGAAGGGTTAGAACGGATGAAACAACTTTGGTTTCAGTTTGTACGGCTCGGCATTTCCGCCGCTGCGTTGACTGAATCCCCTCCCCTCATCTGACCATTTCAAAGGGTTGTCTAAAAATGAGCCGTTTGTCCCGAGCCCAATTCGCTCCAAGTCTGCGTTTGTTTGCCATGCTGACGATGGTCGCTGGCCTGACGCTTCAGTCAATCTCCATCGCGAACGCCCAAGGTCGTGGTGGCCGGGGTGGATTCCAAGGAGGCGGTGGCGCTGGCGGCGGTGGCGCCATGATGGGTGGCCGCGGCGGAGGCGGTGGCTCCCTCCTCGGTTTGCTCCGTGCCGAAAAAGTTCGCGAAGAACTTGCCATCGACGAACCACAGGCAGAAGCTCTCAAGAAGCTGGAAGAACAAGCCCGCGAGCAAGCTCGTCCTGACTTCGACTTCCGCAACGCGTCGGAAGAAGAACGCAGCACGTTCTTTGAAAAAATGCAAGCACAACGAGAAGAGCAGGCCAAAGAAACCCGCATGCAACTGGAGACCGTTCTGACGCTGGAGCAAATGGAACGCCTGGATGAAATCGGTATCCAAGCTCAAGGCCTGATGGCACTGTCATCTCCTGAAGTTCAAACCGAATTGACCATGACGGAAGACCAAAAGAAGAAGCTCACCGAAATCCGTTCGGGCATGGAAACCAAAATGCGGGAAGAAATGCGTGAGATCATGCAGAGCCGCGATCGCGAAAAAATGCAGACCGCAATGGAATCCATGCGTGAGGACATGGAAAAAGAAGTGATGGCTGTCCTGACCTCCGAACAGAAAACGAAGTTCGAAGAAATGAAGGGCGACCCATTCGACCTGGAAGCCCTGCGTGGTGGCGGACGCGGTGGAGCTGGCGGTGAACGCGGTGAACGCGGTGCTCGTGGCGGCCGCGGTGGAGAAGGTGGCGGCGAACGCGGTGAGCGTGGCGGCCGAGGTGGACGTGGCGGTCGCGGTGGTGAGTGAACCAGCGTTCCAGCTGCACATTCATTCGCCCAACATCCTGCTCACGATTAAATGGTGAGCGTTGACGTTGCTCGAAAACAAACGACTCAAGCCGCATGCGTTTCGCATGCGGCTTGTTTCGTATCCTGACCAACTCCCGACCGACGAAGCAGGCACGCAGGTGTCATCGGGTATGTGAGCCGTTGGCGTTAGCCACGGTTTTCACGCACAACCGGGGCTAACGCCCAAACGGCTCACATGATTGTGCTTGATCATTCCTGCCGACCTGCTTCGTGTTCGATCAGCGGAGATTAGTGTTCCCTTGGCCGCTCTGGCGGAACACTAATCCACTCTGATCGGACACTAATCTTTGGTGTTTCGAGTTGTGGGGTATAAAAAGGCAAGAGTGCCCGTCCTACAAGCGTTCAAACATGAATACGGTATCCGGCGATATGTTTGCTTGCCCGCCGGAGCTGTTAGCTTGAGTAATCAACGCAAGCTGTGTGTCCCAGGACGACAGGTGGTAGGCGAGAAAATCGACATCGACGATTTCTTCTTTCGCTCTAAGTGCACTCACTCGCTGATTGAGAAGGAATCTGCCTGGAACTCGAAACTTGGCGGCTTTGCCAACCCAACTCTCAGGTGAGCCGTCAGCACGGTTCCCTGACATGGTGAGTAGTATTTCATCGCTCTGTATCTCGTGCTTTGCAGTGGATTCCGCAACCTCCTCCGAAACATAGCTCAAATTGTCGAGATTAATCCGATTGGGCTTCACATTCTTGATCTTGATAATTGGCACACCATGCTCAACAAAATCACTGCTTTTGAATGCGTATCCATTTCGGAGCGTCGCGATGTCTCCCAAAACTACTGTTTGCCACTCACTCATCATTCACATCCCCCAACTCCGCTTCAATTTGCTCGATCGTTGGCAATGACGATCGCAGGTCGTCAGGCAGGTGTTCGGTGACTTGATACTCGCTGACGCCGATGGGTTTGGTGAGGTCCGCAGGGCAGCTCGCTAGGGTCGCACCACCGCGAGACGCCCGACTTCACTGTCGTCGGGATGGCCAAAGCAACCATCCACAAAGAGATCGAGAGTCTGGCTCAAGACTACGACGACGTTGTCATCGACGGTCCACCTCGAGTCACCGAGCTGGTCAGATCGATCATTCTCGCTGCAGATATCGTGATCATTCCGCTCCAACCATCACCGATGGATGTTTGGGCTGCAGCTGAAACGGTTGACCTGGTTCGCGAAGCACAGATGTTCAATTCCGAGATCAAATGTTGCTTGGCTTTGAATCGAAAGACCGCCAACACGGCAATTGGAAGGGATGTACGGGAGGCGTTAAAGGAATTTGAAGTGCCAATTCTCAAAAGCGACATCGGGCAACGGGTGGCCTTTGCCGAGAGTGCCGCAAGCGGAACAGCGGTTCTGCATCAAAAACGATCGAAAGCCGCGAAGGAAATCACGAAATTTGTCAATGAATTGAGAAGGATCCAATGAACAAGAAAATCACGATGACAGCTCGCCCCAAACCAAAAGCCGAACTCGACAAGTGGGTCGAGACGCGAGAGCCGGTCGACGCGGTAAAGCCAGCCGTCAAACCGAAGCGACTAACTATCGATATCGATCCAGCATTGCACAAAAAACTCAAAATGAACTGCGTGAAACGGGACATCCAGATCGCAGACTTGCTTCGGACGCTGATCGAGAGTGAGCTTGATCGGAAAATCCTATCGAATTCAGACCAATAAGCTGAAAACGTTTCCATGGCGCTAGTCATTCCCGTCCTATCGACGTTCAGTGCTTCCGGCGTCGGCCACCGGAGTAGATCTACGCCCTCTCCGTCGTCATGATTAGTTGGCGGGATAGGTACCTTTGGCCACTCGCACGTTATGTAGACCGATGCGATCTGGAGAGCTGGCCTGCTGATCGAGGTTGGACAAGCCTCCGATTCTAACGAAATGCTACAATCATGGTCGGTCCCAAGAACCGAAGCGAATCAGGCAACAGGCCGCAACGGTAACCTGGCCGAAGCGACTCTCGAGCGAGCCGAATGCGTTCAACGAATGCTTTCAAAGAAAGAACTCAGTTTCCGTTTTCCGTTCTGAACAAAAGACTTGTCAGAGATGGCGATCATCAATTCACGCCAGTATTTTATCGATACAACCACTGAACTTGTCGGGATCAAGAGCGGTCTGGCGATAGCTGATTCAGCGGTCATCGATTTGCTTAGCACCTCAGAATCAATTGAATGCTGGTGGCGTGGCGATTCATCCGAGGGGCTGAGACTTCATGCTGAAGACTTAGAGTTTGCGCACACTTGGCTTCTCTTCTGTATCGGAGCAACTCCAGATCCACGCTGTACCGTGCAGCTTGTAGGTGACTACTGCAAGCAAACTGAGGTCCCCATAATTTGGAAAGATATCTACGGTATCGAAGATGAAGATGAAGAATCAAATATGCAACTGGATTCTGATTTCCCGCCTCAGCTCCAACGAATGATGTTCTTACGGACGGTGTTGAGTGACTTCTGCTTGAACAAGATTGAGCTACCTGACTCTCTGAACTCGCTTCCAGGTTTCGGCCAGCTAGTCGAACAGTATCGGCGAAGAAATATTTTCGACAACAACATTCCTGAGGGTCGGGCGTGGGACGGACTAGTACAGCTGTCTGACCTGTTCAACTGCGAGGATTCACCGAAGAACTGCGAATCGTATTTGGACCAACGTTTTATTGATTATTTGAATGCGCAGTCGGGTGACATTTCGAAAATGCATTGGCGTCAATTCGAGCGACTTTGCGCCGAATATTTTCGGCGTCACGGGTATACGGTTAAACTAGGGCCAGGTCGCAACGATGGGGGCAAAGACGTGGTTGCGACGAAAGACGGCAAGGTCGTGGGGCCCGATCTTGTTTACGTGCAATGCAAGCGTCTAAATCATGATTATGAAGTCGATATAGATACGGTCAAAGCGTTTTGGACGACCATGAATGACGACTACGCCACGCGAGGTCTGATCGCTACAACAAGTCGCCTTGCTGCGGGGGCAAAGAAATATTGCAATGCAAGGAAATACCGATTGAGTGCTGTTGAGTCTGGACAGATAAGATCTTGGATCCGTGATCTAGCGAAAAGCAGCGTTGCATAGACGCTACCGGCGATCCGGTTCACGATGTTGCAGCATGCAGGATCACAGAGGACGCTCCTGATTACTCGCTACGCCGGACTCATCGAGTCGAACAAGCGAAGGAACACGTCGGAATCCGCCGGGGCTGACAATTCGAGTGCAATGAATTCATAGCGAACCGCTAGTGGTTCAAACGAAGGCACCGATGCGGCTTACAGCCCCTCAGAACTGAGTGAGGTTGGACAAACCGCAGCTGATCGCCGAAGCTCTTTATTCGCGTCGGTCCCGACCACCGACACTGCTCCGGTGGCCGACGCCGGGGCATTTTCCTCCAGGCGATGGAGCACGACGAGCAAACTTAGTTCGGTTCTTCGCTCACAGCTAGATCCGGACGAAGGCAGAATCGTCCTGATTTTCCGTAAGATACATTATCACACTGGGTTCATTCTTGGAGAAGCCGCTCACTGCGATTCCGACCATGCGATCTTCCAATATTTGATTTTGGTGCCCCAGTGTGCCGGCCGGTCGCTTGAGGATCGTGGTCTTGCCTGGTGCTACGTTCTACTCGGGCAAACCTGGTTAAATCGGCGTCAGTCGTTAGCGTTGCCGAATTCTGCTTCGATTTGCTCGATCGTTGGCAGCGATGTCTGTAGATCGGCCGGTAGGTGTTCGGTGATTTGGTATTCGCTGACGCCGATTGGTTTCGTGAGGTCGCGGAGTGAGTATTCGACTTTGATGTCACTCTTGCTTTTGCAGATCAGGATCCCAAGTGTGGGGCCGTCGGCTTCGGTGCGGATCTGGCTGTCGACGGCCGAGATGTAGAAATTCATTTTGCCCGCGAACTCGGGCTGGAACTTGACGACCTTCAAGTCGATCACGACATAGCAATGCAACTGCAGGTGATAAAACAGCAAATCGATGCTGTAGTCATCGCCGTCAACGTTGATCTTGTACTGCCGACTCACGAAAGCGAAACCCGCGCCGAGTTCGAGCAGGAACTTGGTCAGATGTTCTAGCAAGCCGTCTTCGAGTTCCCGTTCGTTGTGCCGCTCGGTGAGCGTCAGGAAGTCGAAGTTGTACGGGTCGCGGAGCAATTGCTGGGCGAGGTCGCTTTCGGGCTGCGGCAACGTGGCTTCGAAGTTGTCGATTGCCTTGCCTTCTCGCAGGTGCAGGCCGGATTCGATCTGATGGGTCAGCACGGCTCGCGACCAGTTATTTTCGATCGTCTTTTGGACGTAAAACAGGGCGTCGGCGGGGTCGTCTAACCTCTGCATCAGCAAGATGTTATGCCCCCAAGGAATTTGCGACACAAGTTGTGGCGTATTTGGCAGTTCCGTTTGGGAAACAACTTGTTTCCCAATTGGGGCAAATGGGGCAACAGCTTGTTTCCCAATTGCTTGCTCGGACGCCCAGAATCGATACCACTGACGAATCGACTTCAAATTACGGTGTGAAAAACCCTTTATTTCCGGAAATTGGCTGATTAAATCCTTGCTCATCTGTTTCAAAAAACCGTCGCCCCACTTGGCCGTTTCCTGCCTCTCGATGATCTGCTCGCCCAAGAACCAATAAAGCTCCAGCATCGCGCAATTGATTGCGACGGCGGCTTTGATCTGGGGCCCGAGCCAGATGGTGCCACCCACCAAACCTTGACTCTTCAGAGTCGCCCAAGCAGCGATGCGACACGGCAGCACTCGACTGAAGATGGGCGTCGACCGACGCGAGCCCGCTCAACACAACCGCAGCACCGAGACGCTTTCGATGTTCCGCGACTCTTCGGTTGCACCAATGCTTGCACCAAATTCAGTCCAGGACAGCAAATTGAGTCCTTCTGAGTCCCTTTCTGACCCAACCGACGACGACGCTGAAAACGGTGCGGACACGAAAAAACCCCGCAAAACACTGGGTTTTGCGGGGTTCTTGGGAGTGGGCGATACAGAACTCGAATCTGTGACCTCCACGATGTCAACGTCCTGGCACCTGATAAAAACACCGCAAATTACGGGGCGAAACAGGTCGATGCCGAACGGTTGCACCACTGGTTGCACCAGATTCAAGAATTGGATGAATCGACGGTGGTCGCGACCTTGCTCAAGTTGCTGGCGAGGACTCTCGGAAACGCAGCTGTCGATGACTTGATCAATGCGATTTCGACGGCATCCGTCTCGAAACAGCAACGGACTTAGTAGCCGGCCGGAACGAGGCTGCACGAACTCGTCTTGCTGATAACCAGGAGCACGGCATCGCACCTGAACAAACGCCTTGAACGAATGAGTACTTGGGTCGGCGGTTCGAAACCGCGGGACTTGTCTGGCGATGGAGTGCCCCACGCGCCCAGACGTGCTGCCCAGATTGCTCGCTGGCGACAACCCGACCTGCGAGCGGCAACCATCCATTGAAACCATCCGGGCCGGTGGATTGACCGTTTTTGTTGAGACGATGGCAGCGGCACGCTTGCGATCGGATGATTGGCGGCGTTCGCCTTGCCGGTGTCGCGGACAGATTGCGGGTGCACCTCCTTCAGGCAGGTGGACTCAACGCTGAACAGTCACCAATACCAGTGACGGCCACTCCTTGCCGTGACCACCGCGACAAAGGGGATTCCGGTCTCAAAAATTCTTGCCCCGGACCCCGGTCATCCCTCCTCCAGGTACCTAGTTGTCTCGCATGTGCAGATTTGCCGCCAATTGCAACATTGGTTGCGGAACCAGGAACTCGTTACATCAGCCTCCACTTCATCCATTCGCCGTCAATGATGGCATCGTTCCCATTGATGTTAGGCAGAAAATTCCGAAGCGCTGGTGTGGTCCAACAGCTTCATGATCTTGTCGCAGAGTTTACGTCCAGCCTCCGTGGCGAGACATCCGCGAAATACGGCATCTATCCAACTACGCCCACCTCTCTCAAAATGCCAAGCGTCTGCGACGCCAATCCGAAAGCGCGGCTGGTCACACGTAAACGAGCTCCTCTGCTGCCTGATCTTCTCAAAGTCCCACACCGGCGGCACGTTGTCTAGAAGGAAGCAGAGGTGAAGCACCAACGTCATGACAAACAGAATTTAGAAAAGCGTTTCGATCATGGGCTTTACTGTGAGTGTAGCCGACGGTACGACTTGATCTCATTCTTGATGACGTAAAGCTGCGTGCTGTATTCCGTTCGGTGGTCCTGATACGCTTTGCCAGCGATAGCCCGTAACGCCGAATTGGGAACATCCGTTGGCCAATCGAACGAATCGAGTTCTCTGTACGCTTTGATCTGGTTGCCGATCACGTAAAGCTGAGTTGAGTAGTCGTCGCGGTGATCTTCCTTGGCATCTTTTCGGATGCCATTGTGAATCTTCTGTGGAATGTCATTTGGTCTTTCGTGGATTTGAAGCGACTGCCACGCCTTAGACTGATTCCTGATGACGTACAACTGCGTTGAGAAATTGTCGGGGTGATCGGTCTTGGCTTGCTTCTTAATCTTGGCGAGAACGTCAGCGGGAACCGGTGGCGGTGCCTTTGCTTCCTTGTCCGACGCGATGAGATCCTGAATTGCAGATTGCCCGGATGCCGATGAGGTGAGAACAACAGACAACAAGATCAGGGTCAAAAAGTATTTCATGGAGTACCTCGGTGCGGGGAGTTGGTCTCCAAACCCTATGTCACTCGCACGCATCAAATCGCAAGCTACTAGTTTGGGAAACGTTTTCACTTCGTTCCCCAGGAATTGCAATGAACATTAAGTCGGTTGTATCGGTTTCTTTGGTTGTGCTGTCGGTCGGTTGTTCGCCAAATGGAAGTAGCTCGTATCGCCCAAGCGGCGTCACCCGTACCTCACATTCGACGGCTGAGGATACGTGGGAATACAAACTGGCGTTGCTGAACAAGGGTGAATACGTGTCGCCCAACGATCCGACGGTACGTCGGTTTCGGGGGCTGTTGGATCGTATCGCGAAGAAATCAGGACTCTCTGATAAGAGAATCGCCGAGACAACCTACGGTCACCACGACCTAGTTAAGAAAGCCGGGGATTCGATCAGCCTGCTACGGTTCATGGATGAGTCTTGCCGAACCTACGAAACAGGCGAGCAACTCGGAGTCTCGTACGAGGAAATTTTGACGACGGTTGTCCTAATGGTTGAGAATGGCTGAGCCCGATTCTGTCAGTGAGAGGGGCCGCCCGTATGACCGAGACGACCGTTGTAATCTCCGCGATCGTCACATCCCCTTCCGCCCGCACCACCGGTGCCGTCGTCTCGATCACTGCAACGCACACAACTAGCACGACCGGCCAATCGCTGTAACTCGTGCAACGCTCACCACCGGTTCAACTCTTGGTGCGGGTGCGAACAGTAGACCGTAGTGACCAGCCAAACAGTACAACCGGGCGGCGAGCGTACATTTAGGGTCGGTGTCGATTCAGATAGGAAATCGTTTACTTGTCCCACGAAAACGTCAAGACGTTCGTTGTTCTTCTGGGGTATGCCCGATCTTTCGCGTTCCCGAGCGCAAGTGGGTTTCGGTCTGCCGCCATTGCACTCCGGTGGCCGACGGCGGATGCCCCGATTGTCCTTTGGTAGGCGAATACAATCGGTTTGGTGTCACTGGCTGATTGTTTCAGGAACTAGCCGACGCTAGCACAGTTCCCATGCGTGTTAGGCAGCGATCGCAGTTGCGCGAATGTCGTCTAGCAGTTGCATGATCTTGTCGACCTCTTCGCTGGTGAAGATTGCATCCGGTCCCTGGGGCGAGATGTCGGTGAAAGGTGATTCGTACAAGAGCGACGCATCGACGATCCCGTGATCCACCAATTGATTCACAATCAAGTTGATGAATTCGATTTGGTTCGCGTTGTAGACGCTGCCCTGCAAAAACTCGCCGAACAACCGCTTGGCTACCTCGCGATCGATTCCAACCAGCGAGCGCACGAAGACTCCGAAGCCTTCGCTTTCTTGCTTTGCCTGTTCAATGTATTCGTGATTGCCAATTTCGTTGTCGAGGAGGATTCGCTCCAGATCGTCGAGATCGGCTTTTGTCAGCGTTTCGTTCGTGCGTAGTTTGCGAACCGCGTCGATGCCCAGATGCTCGCGCAGGAACGCTTGAGCCTTGCTTCGGAAACGCTCAAACGTGTCGGCGCCAACAAACTCATCCAGGCCGACCTCGACCTCGTCCCCAAGCATGTCGTCAAAGTTGGTGTACACCGGCTTGCGTTTTGCCTTCTCGATGAACTGCACCAAATCACGCAATCGACGACGAATGACCTCCAGCATTGGAAGGGTGACATCTGCCCACCACTCCTCCGTTTGGACTGCCTCGATGTGGATCATTTGCTGATTCACCATGGGTATGGTGTGCTTCTCTTCCAGCAGTCCGGCGATGGCGACGACTTGCTGACGAAGCCGTTCGTAGGCAGGCTCTTTGTTGAGAAGCGACAGCTGCAAATTCAGCAACAACAGATCAAAACGCTTCGCCTCTTCCGATTCTCGCTCCATCTGTGTTGGAAGCGGGGCGACCTCGTCGGCAAGTTCCTGGATTTCGGCTTCCTTGAGCTGTTCCCATGCTTCCTTCTGGGCAAACTTCTCAACCGAACGGCGATGAGCGCGAACGAGGAAGTTTTCGAGGTTCATCGATGCGACCTGCCTATGCAGGAATCGTGCCGCCAATGCCCGCACCTGAGTCTCTGAAGTCGGATCGACTTCGTATCCGGCATCCGCTTCGCTGATCGCTTCGGTAGTTACAGGTAACTCTTTTCCGTCCAGAAAACGGATCAACTCCAATCGCCGCTTGAACAACCGCGTCGACAGCGATTCCGCGGTTGAGCCAGCCGAGCCGGCCGGATTCTGGCTGAAGTATTCGAGGTTTTGGCAGTAGTCGAAGATGTAGAAGAACTCTTTGTGCTGCCCCGGTCCGAACAGATCGGGACACAACCGCGTTCCCCGACCGACCATCTGCCAGAACTTGGTCTTGGACCGGACCAGCTTGAAGAACACCAGATTCACAACCTCGGGAACGTCGATGCCCGTGTCCAGCATGTCCACCGAGATCGCAATTTGCGGCAGCTTGTCCTTGTTCGAGAAACTGTTGATTACGTTTTGGGCGTACTCGGTCTTGAACGTGATGATCCGCGCGAACTCGCCCTTGTAGTGTGGGTAGTTGATGTCGAAGCGTTCTTTGATGAAATCGGCGTGATCCTGATTTTTGGCGAAGATGATCGTCTTGCCCAGCAAATCTCCGCCAGCCACGTACTGGCCGCGTGTCATCAGGTGTTCCAGCACCTTGTCGACCGTGTCGATGTTGAACAGCCACTTGTTGACCGCTGCCGCTTCGACCTTGTCGGGGATGTTTCCTTCTTCGTCCCACTCCTTCGCATCCCACTCGTCCTTGTCTTCTTCCGACAAGTCGTCGTACTTGATTCCCTCGCGCTCAAACTTCAGCGGCACCGAAACCGCTTTCGGAGGCACCAGAAACTTATCGTCGACCGCTTCGTCCAGATCGTAGGCATCGGTGGGCACGCCGGTTTCCAGATCGAACAACCCGTACGTGTTCTTGTCGATCTCGTCTTTCGGGGTAGCGGTCAGTCCAACCAGCAGCGAATCGAAGTAATCGAAGATCGCCCCGTACTTCTGGTACACGCTTCGGTGGGCTTCGTCGATCACGACCAAATCAAAGTGCCCGACGCCGAACCGCTTTTGACCGTCCTTGCCCCCATCCTGTTTCGCTGTGTCGATCAAGCCCATCATGGTCGGGTAAGTCGAAAGGTAGACCCGTCCCTCGGAATCCTTTTCCGTCACCAGATTCACCGGTGACGAATCCGGCAAGAACGCCTTGAACGCATTGGTCGCTTGATTGACCAGCGCCACGCGGTCGGCCAGAAACAGGACACGCTTCGCCCAATTGCAACGGATCAGCAAATCGCACAGAGCGATTACCGTTCGGGTCTTTCCGCTGCCCGTCGCCATCACCAGCAGCGACTTCCGTTCGTTGTCCTTTTCAAACGACTCGCCGATTCGGCGGATCGCTCGGGTCTGGTAGTAGCGACCGGCGATCTCCTCGTCGATCGTCGCCGAAGCCAAATCCCGGCGACTACTCCGCCTGAGGATCAGCAGTTCCAACTCCGCTTTCTTGTAGAAGCCCTGAACTCGGCGCGGAGCGTACATTGCATCATCCCAGATCCAATGTTCGTACCCGTTGGAGTAGAAAATGATCGGTCGCTGTCCATAGATCGCTTCCAGACAATCGGCATACAGCTTTGCCTGCTGTTCCCCGACTCGTGGGTCGCGTCGTGTCCGTTTGGCCTCGACCACCGCCAGCGGCTTGCCATCGTCGCCCCACAGCACGTAGTCGACTTTGCCTTCGCCCTTGGTGTTGGGCATCCCCGTCACGGGGAACTCGCGATCACGCTTTTGATCCAGCGGCCAGCCGGATTCTTTCAGCAGTTCGTCGATCCAGCGATCTCTGGTTTCGTCTTCGTTGTAATCGTGATCGTCCTGAATCTTCTCGGCAGCCTTTTTCGCCTTGGCCACTTCCGTGCGAAGCAGCTTGATCTCGGCATCCAGCTTGTCCTTATCGGCCAACAAGACGGAGAGTTTCTCGTCCTTTTCCTTCAGTTGGGACTCAAGCAATTTCAGTTGGTTGAGCGTTTGCTTGGGGATCGCGGTCGTCGGCAAGAGTGCCGGATCGAACGTCAGCGAGGGGTCAGGCCGATTGCGTCGGGCGTAAAGTCGGGCGAACCAGTAGCAAAAGTGGAACAGTTCCTGGACCGTCGAAACCGCGTCCGCTTGGGAAACGTCTCGGTGACTGTGAACCGCATCATTGCCCCGCTTGTTGATCAGCTTCGCTTTGTTGAAGACCGCATCGCCAGCGGTGTGCTTGAACGTGGGTTCGTGGATCAGTGCCGACAAGTTGTCTTGGTACGGCAGTTTCAAAGCGCGGTCGAACTTGTAAGCCCACCGTGCGGCAAGCTCCAACGTACGGCGAGCGTAGAAGCAGGAGGTGCGTGGATCGGGGATCGCCGCCGACTCGGCTTTGCTGGCCGCTTCGTGGATGTCCTTCCATTCGGAGGTGAGGAAGTCAAAGTTGCTCATCGCGTGCCCTCGTTTTCCGTCATGACAGTTCCCCTCGAAACGCCCGGTGTTGGAGGGAAGCGAAGAGTTGGTCGAGCTCACCAAGTGAAGTCTCGTGCTTCGCAATTAGCTCTTCCGATGAATGCAGTCGCTCGCAGAATGCCTTTTGCAAATCAACAGGTGGCAACGCGAACACCAGCTTAGAAAGCTGTGTTGCAGTTAGCTGCGGCACTGCTCCGCCATGCCCAATTCGCTTGAACTGATCTTTGGCTTGCTTTGTGGTCAACATCGCATGGAGAAACCTTGGGAGCGCAGATTCACGAGGGCGGATAATCATCATTTGCGCGTTGATAAAGCCAGTGTCGTAGTCGGAATCAAAAAGGCAACAACTTCCCAGCGTTCCTCGCAACGTTATTATCAAGTCCATCGGCTTCAGCTTCCCACGCGAAAGTGACTTGAATTTCTCATGAGTTATGAACACTGCATCACGCAATTCGAGTTGCCTATCAACAATGTTTTTGGTGCTTAGAAAAAGCACTCCTTCCGTCTTGATGTCATCGCCGCTGGGGTAATTGCTGGAACGATCGCCGTTCTCGAACTGCGCAATCTCAGCCAATGTTGCGCACTGCCAACCCTTTTCGTTGTGAATCGGATCGCCGAACATGTCGAGGAAGATGGATTGGGTGAGTTCGTCGAGGAGGGCGAGGGCGGCGCGACGCTTGGCTCGCAACGCCTCCGCCCGATCCAAGATCTCCGCGATCCGCTTCTGCTCCGAAAGCGGCGGAAGGGGAACTTGAATCTGACGAAGCGATTCAGTTGGAATGTTGTCCGCCGTTGTTCCGCGAACGTTTGTAAGCAAGTTCCGGGCGTTCGATTGAAGAAACCGAGCAAGATACGTTGCATCTACTTGGTCACTGCAAGTCAGGGCTTTCAAATCCTGATTGATTGCAACAGGAACCTTGTTGATTCCAATTGGGAATGAATGCTTCAAAACCCCAGAACGAATTACGACGAGAATAGCTCCCGGTGCAATAAGTTTCGCGGTGCTGTTTTTGATTGCTTCCTCGGTAATGTGATCTTGGGAATCAACAATGTCCCAAAATTTCATGTCCTTCGGAGAAACCCACGGAATCTTTCCTGTGAAGTATTCCGGTTTCGCTTTGCTTGGGGTACCGCCACCGCTAATCGTGACAATGTCATCGAGTGGGACTTTAGTGATCGTCACTTCAGCATCCCCCGCAGTTGCTTCATGCCTTGGGTGATCTCTTTCTCGATGCTTTCCAACTCATCCAGAATCACTTGCGGTGGGCGATGGTCGACTTCTTCGTGGACGACTTCCTTGTAACGGTTGATCGACAAGTCGTAACCTTGCTCGACAATGTCCGACTTCGGCACGCAAAAGCTCTGCGCCGTCCGCTCGTTCTTTCTCTCGGATTTGTCCCGCTTGCTCCATCGCTGCAAAATATCGGGCAAGTTGTTCTTGGCGTGCTCGTCCCCGGTCAGCTTCGCCGTCGGCGCTGGGCCTTGCTTCTCCGGTGGTAACAACTCGGTACGCTTGTCGTCCAGCGACTTGCCATCAGCCTGCATGTCGTAGAACCAAACGTGCTCGGTGCCGCCCGAGTTGGTTTTGGTGAACAACACGATCGCCGTCGAGACGCCCGCGTACGGCTTGAACACGCCGCCGGGCATCGAGATGATCCCGTCCAGCTTCTGATCCTCGACCAACATCTTCCGCAGCGTCTTGTGGGCCTTCGACGAACCGAACAACACGCCGTCGGGGACGATGATCGCCGCGCGGCCACCGGGCTTGAGCAACCGCAGGAACAGCGTCAGAAACAGCAACTCGGTCTTCTTCGTCTTGACGATTTGCAACAAGTCCTTGGCACAGCTCTCGTAATCCAGCGAGCCAGCGAACGGAGGATTGGCCAGCACCAGCGAGTAGCGTTCTTCCTCCGCTCCGTGTTCCTGAGCCAACGAGTCGCGGTAGACGATGTCGGGATTCTCCACGCCGTGCAGCAGCATGTTCATGCTGCCGATCCGCAGCATCGTGCTGTCGAAGTCGAAGCCGTGGAACATGTCGCCATGGAAGTGCTTTTTCAGCTTGGCATCGCGGAGGACTTCGGGATGTTTTTCCCGCAGGTACTCACCCGCCACGACCAAGAACCCAGCCGTTCCGCAAGCCGGATCGCAGATCACGTCCTTCGGCGTCGGCACGGTCAGTTCCACCATCAATTCGATGATGTGACGCGGCGTTCGGAATTGCCCGTTCTGTCCCGCTGAAGCGATCTTGCCGAGCATGTATTCGTACAGATCGCCCTTGGTGTCCCGATCCTCCATCGGCACTTGGTCGATCATGTCCACGACTCGGGCCAGTAGCGCGGGTGTCGGAATCGTGAACCGAGCGTCTTTCATGTGCTTGGTGTACGTCGATCCGTCACCGCCGAGGTTCCGAAGAAACGGAAAGACGTGTTCGTTGACGACGTCAAACATTTCCTTGGGCTCGAAATGCTTGAACCGCGACCAACGCAGATCGTCGTACGAGCGTTTCTTTTCGTCCTTGCCCTCGGGGAAGATCCGATTCGCCATCGGCTTCTTGGTGCGGTTCGCTTTGTTCTCTTCCAGCGTGTGCAGATCGTCCAGTCGTTTGATGAACAGCAGATACGTGATCTGCTCCATCACCTCCAGTGGATTCGAGATTCCACCCGTCCAAAACGCGTCCCAGAGCCTGTCGACCTTGCTCTTGATTTCACCCGTGATCAATTCGCTTCTCCATGCGGAACTGGTTGTTGTCTCTTCGACGGTCCCGCACCGTAGCGGATCCCCCCAACCTGGACGCAGAGGTACCCAAAACGCGGCGAAGGGGCGAGAGCCTATCAAACTTCGGCCCCCCGCAATATGAAGGGATCCGACACCAAAAAAAAGGGACGGGGACACAACTACTAAACACATGTCCACAACGAGTGAAGCAACAAACACCTCCGTGACCGTGTTGTTGGAATCCGAAACTGCTTGAAGCACTGCGTTTTATGGCTAAGTGATGCCGGAAAGAACGTGACAAACGTTCACCTATCGTAGCTGAGCGCTAGTTAATTCTCGAAATCCGAGCGAGAGATGGGTCATTTACTCTCAACCCTGCCTGGTGAGATCGATTCGCAATCTTAAATTCGAGTGTTTCATCTCGCAGTGTTGGTAGACGGTTCGCTCTCGCAACGGGGTAGCGGAGCCTGGCTTGATAATTGATTTCGCTTCTATCAACGCTGCAGACCAATCGGTTGGAAAGCCCCCCATGACCCGCCCTGACTCGCCCATGGCTTCGTTGGCAAATGACCTGTACCAGTTGTTCAAGAACGAACCGCTGAGGGCACACATCCTGGAGCTTGCCGAGAAGGCACACCGTACACCGCTCATCTACCGACCGATTGAGCCTGCTCTACCTGAGAGTGCAAAAGAAGGGCTTGAAGGTGCGGAGGATGCCTCATCCAAATTGGTTCCCATTTCAATTGAAAACGCATTGGCCGACGCGGCGATCACGACGGAGGAGCGTGCGGCGGCTTGGACGGTGGCCTTCTGGCAAGCACACCGACCCGATTATGTCGCCGGCAAGCTAGGTCCCCAGGAAGGTGGTGCGAACAAACTTGTTCAAGGAGATCCACTCGATGAGGTCGCCATTTCAGCGAGCGTTTTGCGAATCTATGCCGAACAGTATCTCGAAATCCCAACTGATTCCGGCCAGAGCATGGATGAGGCCAAGCAAGAAGCCTTGAAAGACTGGATGGAACGTTGGAAGGCGGATCCAACCTATTCCGCTGTTGATATAGACCCTGGAGCCGAAAGCGGATCTCTATCAAACACCCAGACGCAACACCAGTGTGGCACTTCGGAAAACGGTGTAGATGCGGATCGCAAGGTTGCGTTCGACGCGTGCTACCCCTCAGAACAAAAAGCCTATCTCTCCTACAGGCTGGCTATAGCCAAGAAAGGCCGCCCATTAGAAGACCGCGATGCTTGGGAAGCACTGAGGGAAAACGACTGGTCGGAAGACTTCACTGGCCCTCTCGATGGCTACGAAATTCCGGACGACTTTGAAACTTGGTCGAGGCAACTGAGAGTTGCTCGGAAAGCACTACACGAGCAAAAGTACACCTCTCGCTCTCGTAAATAAGCTGATGTTCGAACCGGAGAGAACCGGAGAAATGAAAAATTTATCCTGTAGCTGTTTAGGCGTCTTTCCCAGGCATTCACCGACGTAGACCGGAGAATTTCGCTGTCCGGTTCCTGGGTTGTAGAGGCGAACATTGGCAATCGCAGTCCGCGATAGTGTTCGCCTGACCAACAACCAGGAATTCATCAGATGGTCGAAAAAACCAGCCTGGGCGAATCAATCGAAGATGGACATGGGCGTTCGCTGCTGTCCGTTACAGATGTCGCCGAAAACTACTTGAATTGCTCTCCGCGACACATCCGTCGCCTCGTTGATTCAGGCCGCATGCCCCGCCCAATCAAGCTTGGGGCACTTAGTCGCTTTCAACGCTCAGTGATCGAAAAGTGGATCGAAGATGGATGTCCCGATGTCCGTCGCAAAAAATGGAGTGCTCGCTAATGATCATTCCACCAAACGGTTCGAAGCCTCGCCGGAAGCAGGCTGTCAACAAACCGAAGTCTCGCTTGCCGTTGTCCCGAGACATCGTGTCCGCCGGTAGTGGCCAATGGGTCTCCTTGCTTCAAAAAGCGGGGATGCCTGCTGAATGCCTCAATGGTCGTCAACAACCCTGCCCAAAGTGCGGCGGTGAAGATCGATTCAATGCTTCCAAAGACGTGAACGTCACGGGCGCCGTGTTCTGTCGCCATTGTTTCAAGGACAAGTCAACCAAACCGATCCGCCCAGGCAACGGAATTGCAACCGTCGCGTGGTTGCAAGGAATCGAGTATCTGGACGCGAAGAAATGGGTGGCAACTCAGCTTGGGATGACCATTGAAGGACCGATCCAACAAGTTGACATCATCACCGCGACGGCTCGTGACAAACGGATGCCAGTCGAAGCGTTCAAGCAATTCGGCGTGAAGAAAGCCAAACGGGGCCGCGGTTGCATCGAAGTTTGCCGGATCGACGTGTACGACGAAACCGGCCAAGTTCATTCGTATTTTGACCTGCGCCCGGGCGAAAAAGGCTGGGTCAAGAAGGGCAAGGGCTCAAGCGGTTTGTTCTTTCCCGGTCGCTTGCCCAAACCCGGTGAAAAATGGTTGGCAGTCGAAGGCGTGAAAGATGCCGCTGCGTTGGTTAGCATGGGTTTCAATGCCTTCGGTTACGTCGGCAATCGCATGGACCCGAAATACGCTCGATTGTTCGAGGGTGTGGATGTGATTGTCGTTCCCGATTTGGACACCGCCGGTATCACAGGAGCCGATCTCACAGCCGGCAATCTACTGGGCATTGCGACATCTGTCGCTGTCGCTCGCTTGCCGGGCACAGTGAAGGACAAAGCCGGGGAGGATGTTCGTGACGTCCTTCAGAAACCAGATGGTGAAAAGCAAGTTCGTGAAGCGATTGAAGCGGCAAAGCCGTGGAGCCCCAGCGATGCCGACGAAGCCGATGATCAACGGCCGAAAGTCATCGTCACAATGAATGAAGCCGAAGTCACCGATGAAGTGATTTGCCGTCTCGGAAAGCTCGGCTTGGAAACACCTTGGATCGAACCAAAAGACTCTCAAGCGATTTCGGTTTTCGTTCGTGGGGGCATGTTGGTTCAACTCGTCAAATCCGACGACGTGAATCTGCAAGGGTGTTTGACTATCCGTGATCTGCCGCCGTGCTTGGTTCGTGAACGAATCACGCAGGCGGTTCAATTGGTGACGGAGAAAGAGATCGGAGACGAAGCAGAACTCAAACCGACACGCCCGCCTGGCTGGTTGGTCGACGCGATCGTGCGACGCGGAAGCTTTGGCGGTGCGGTGCGTCCGTTGTCGGGCATCATCGAATCGCCCACGATTCGCGTCGACGGCTCGATCCTGCAAACACCGGGTTACGATCAGCAAACCGGCTTGCTCTTTCACCCGTCAGCTAACTTCCCTGCGGTGCCGGAGAATCCAACGAAGGCTGATGCAGCGAAGGCGATGACGGCTCTGCTGGACGTGCTGGCAGACTTCCCGATGTTCGAGGATGCCGACCGCTCGGCTTGGGTTTCGATGGTGCTGTCGATGATCGGTCGTGCCTGCGTCGCTGGTTATGTTCCGTTGTTCGCTGTGACTGCCAACACTCGCGGTGCGGGCAAGTCACTGCTGGTCGACGCTGCAACGCTGATTGCCTATGGCCACCGTGCGGCTCGTAAGGCCTTCACCCGCGATGACGATGAAATGCGGAAGACGATCACGGCGGTTGCTATTGGTGCTGTGCCGTCGGTGCTGTTCGACAACCTGGATATTCAGTTGGGTGGTGCGTCGCTCGATGCCGCGATCACGTCGTCAACGTGGTCGGATCGCGTGCTGGGGCAATCTCGCATGACGGGTGACCTGCCAATGCGGACGGTTTGGGCCGCGACCGGTAACAACATGGCTTTCGGATCGGATGTTGGCCGACGGGTTCTTCCTATCCGGTTGCAATCGCCGTTGGAAACACCGGAGGACCGAACCGGGTTCGCGCACCCTGATCTGCTTTCGTGGATTGAAGCCGATCGCCCGCGATTGGCGGTCGCTGCGTTGACGATCCTGCGGGCCTATTTCGTCGCCGGTTGTCCTATGCAACCCAACGGGGACTGGGGTTCGTTCGAAAACTGGTCAGCAACGATTCGCGGGGCAATTGTTTGGGCCGGTGGGGCGGATCCTTTGCCGACTCGGGCGACTGCTCTTGCCTCAGATGATACGGCTGCGTTGCTCGGCAAATTGATCGCCGGCATTGAAACTGCCGAGCCTTCGGGAATTGGTTTGACGGTGAAGGAGATTCAAGTCAAGACGTTCGGAAGCCAAGCAGACTACCAACAACACGAAGTGTTGGCTGAGGCGGTGTTCGAGATTTGCGGCGAACACTTCAACGCCCACAAACTTGGTCGCCGGATTCGCGGCATGAAGGGTCGTGTTCACAACGGAAAGTTCATCGACGACGATTCGGCCGGCGGTGGCGTGAAGCGTTGGCGAGTTCGCAGTGCCGAAAGTGGGTTCGGTGGGTTTGGTGGGTCTAACTCGACTCGCTCGGAATTGGAATCCGAGTTGTCGCACAGCGGTGCCGCTGATCTTCCTTGCGACAACCAACAAATAAACCGCAACCAACCCGAAACAAACCCCTCTAACCCACCAGACCCACCCGACAATGATTCTACATCGTCGACGGGCGGCCTTTTTGAGCAAGAGACTTCCTCCGGAACCGAATCGGAGTGGGAATTTTGACCGCCGCCACTGTCATCGCGGAATTATCCTCGATAGGCGTTAGGGTGGCTTATTCGGGTCCAGGCAAGCTTCGTTTGATCGTGGACTCCGGCGAAGTGCCGGACGAAGCAAAGGCGATTGCCAGCAATCACAAGCCCGAATTGCTCGAACACCTGCGTCCCAACTGTCGGCCGCACAACAATCCCGACAACTACATCGACACGCCGGCACAAGGCCGGCCGGGCTGGATTCGATCGACATGCCGCGTTTGCGGTTGCTTCATCGGATACCGCCCAATCGCAGGCCGATAGCATCGGTCGCGTCCAAACAAATAGAAACGGTATGATGCATATTGCGACGGCTAGGGTAGCTCCCGAAAAGTTGGCATCACCACCGATCTGCCGTCGCTCTTTAATTCAATGGTGAATGTGAAAAGGTGAAACACAATGGGATTTCTATTTAAAAAGGTCGTTACGCGTCCGATGCCGGCGGGCGCAACGCTGGTCACCCGCAAGGGTAAACCGGTTGCCCAATGGACCGACCGACGTGGCAAGAAGCGGTCGGCGGAAGTGACAAACGGCAAGGATGGCAAGCCACGAATCAAGACCGAAGCGGGCAAGTGGATTGCCAAGTACCGCGACGGTGAGGGATGCGTCCAAGAGATCACGACCGGATGCAGCGACAAGCAAGCCGCAATGGCGGTGCTCAACGAACTGACGACGCGGGCTGAACACGTCAAGTCGAAGATTCTGTCGCCGGACCAAGACCGGATCGCCGATCACGCTGGCACACCGATTGGCGAACACATCGAAGCGTTCTTGGAATACCAGCGACAAAAGGGGACCCACCCTGATCGGGTGAAGGGCTACAAAACCAAACTCTATGAAACGGCCGGCGACTGCAACTTCCGAACGCTCCCGGAATTGTCGGTCGATCGACTCGAACGTTGGTTGTCGGAACAATGCAATGGTGATCGCGATATGTCGGCATCTCTCTACAACAGCTATCGCGAAGCGTGGTTGGCGTTCGGAAACTGGTGCATCGGCAAGCGTCAAAACCGAAAGCAAACCCACTTCAACGGTGACAAGCGTTTGATCGCAAACCCGTTCGAAGGCATGACCAAGCTCAACGACAGGGCTGATCGCCGCCGGGAAGCTCGAGCGCTGACCGAAGCCGAGTTGGTTAAATTGCTGGAAGCTGCACGGACACGCCCGCTCATTCACGCTCAGACAATCTACCGAGGCAAGAACAAAGGCAAGTTGCTCGCCAAGGTTTCCGATGGACGCCGGCGAGAATTGAAACGCCTCGGGCGAGAACGAGCGTTGATCTACAAGACACTGGTCCTGACTGGGTTGCGAGCCAACGAACTCCGGACGCTGACGGTTGGCGACTTGCTGTTCAATGAAGTGCCCAGCATCAAGTTGAAGCACGACAACGAAAAGAACCGGGCAGGATCCGAAATCGCGCTGCGTTTGGATTTGGCCGCCGACCTGCGAAAATGGACCCAAGGCCGCGACCGATCCGAACGGGTGTTCACGGTGCCCGATGGAATCCTGAAGATTCTCAATCGCGACTTGGAAGCCGCAGGCATCGAAAAGACGGTGGACGATCGCGTCGTCCACGTTCATGCGTTGCGACACAGTTTTGGGACCCACCTGTCGCTTGCGGGCGTGGCACCCCGCGTTGCCCAAGCTGCGATGCGACACAGCAATATTAGCCTGACGATGGGCACCTACACCGACGCCAAATTGCTCGACACCGCGACTGCAGTTGAAGCGTTGCCATCACTGCCGATCGCCGATGACGACACCGATACGGCCGAAGAACCGAAAAGCGTGAACGCTTCCGGTGCCGACCGATCCGGCAAAACAGGGGAAACGAAAGCGGAAACACCTCCGCGAACGGTTGCACCACTGGTTGCACCTGATGCAGTCCAAGAGGGTCAAAACATGCCGTTTCTGTCCCTTCCTGACCAAACGGGTGACGGCCGAACGGAGCAGTCAGAACACGAAAAAACCCCGCAAAACACGGGGCTTTGCGGGGTTTTTGATGATGGGCGATACAGAACTCGAATCTGTGACCTCCACGATGTCAACGTGGCGCTCTAACCAACTGAGCTAATCGCCCGTCGGGGTCTGGTTCGGATGATCTCCGGACGTTTGACCCGAGGGGGTCCCGCCTGTCTCGCGGGCACTTTGCTAGGAAATCGGCTGTCTGGCGGACAAAATCCAGTCCCGGTGTTCCCCAAGCGGTCGCACAGTTTGCGTCGACCCTGACGGTTCGTCAAGCCTCCCCCATCACGCAAAATCCGATCCCTGGCCGTTTGCCCGCACTCGGACTGATTTCGACCCACCCTCGGAGCCGAAATGCCTTCCAGACCGCAACGGATTGGCGAAAACACAAAGATTTCGCCATTTCGCTGTTGACGGCTGCCGACCCACCCCTGGATACTTTGGGGAAATTGGGGTTGACGCGGTTGGAGCGATTTTCAGGAATCCCTCCCCCACTGGTCAGGCTGACTAACCTATGTTTGGGCAGCGGCTTTGATCGGACGGCACGTCCGCCCGCTGCGGTGAGCACACATTCGTTCTCATCGACTTGATTTCCACTTGCGCCGGAACGCCTCCCGGCCGGAGAAGATTGCTTTAGTGGCATTGGCACGCAGAAACGTACAACCGGAAAATCGCGATTCAACTCGCATCAACTCCCAAATCCGCATCACTCCAGTGCGAGTCGTCAGCGAAGAGGGGGAACAGCTTGGAATCATTCCCACCGAACAAGCGCTCGAACGCGCTCGCGACGCGGGGCTGGATTTGGTTGAAGTGGCCCCCGGAGAGCGCCCACCGGTTTGTCGAATCATGGATTACGGCAAATTCAAGTACGACAAAAACAAGAAAAAGAACAGCGGCTCGTCTCACACCAAGACCAAAGAAATCCGCTTGCGACCCAAAACCGGTGACGAAGACATTCGCACCAAGGTTCGCCAAGCCGAGAAGTTCTTGGAACACAAGGACAAGGTCCAAGTCAGCGTGCTGTTCCGCGGTCGTGAAATGGCCCACATCGAAGAAGGCCGCAAAGTCATGGAACAGGTCATCGAGATCCTGAGCGAAGTGGGCAAGGTCGAAACCAAGCCCCAACAGCACGGTCGTCGAATGATCTGCATGATCGCTCCGAAGTAATTTCGGACGCGGGTCTGGTTCTTCCCTCCTCTCGCCACGCCGATTCTGATCGGCGTTGGATGGTGCTGGCGCAGTCCCGGGAAACACGTTTGGACTTGCCGAAAGCCTTGGCGACTTCCGCTACAGCTTGGCGACTTCCGTTCCGGATGGAACGCGAGAGCGAAACTGGCAGCGGCTGATGCTTGTCGACGTCCGGTCGGTGTGCGAACATCTGCGGCATGAACGACCACTATCAATTCGATGCCGCAGGTGCCTTGCTCAGCACCGAACTGCCATTCCCTCGCCGACAAGGCAAGGTTCGGGACGTGTACGACCTGGGCGATCGGTTGCTGATCGTCAGCAGCGATCGGATCAGCGCATTCGACTACATTTTGCCCACAGGCATCCCCGACAAAGGCCGCTTGCTGACCGCGATGAGCCGGTTTTGGTTCGAGCAAATGGATGCCGGCCGCATCGGGCAAAATGCCGGCGGACCAAACGCCGAGCAATCGATTTCACATCACTTGATCAGCACCGATGTCCCGGAAGAGGTCGCCGACCAAGTCGATCCGAAGCCGCTGGAAGGTCGCATCATGGTGACTCGGAAAGCGTCGGTTGTGCCCTTTGAATGTGTCGTCCGAGGCTACCTCGAAGGCAGCGGTTGGAAAGAGTACCAGTCCACGGGCGAAGTCTGCGGTGTGGCTTTGCCGGCCGGACTGAAGCAGTGCGACCAACTCAGCGAACCGATCTTCACCCCGGCGACCAAAGCGGAAGAAGGGCACGACGAAAACGTCTCGTTTGAGGTCATGTGCGAATCGCTGGGCGAGGAACAATCCAGCCAACTGCGGCGGATGAGTTTGGCGATCTACCAGGATGCCTTGAAGATCGCGGCCGAACGAGGTTTGTTGATCGCGGACACCAAGTTCGAGTTCGGCATCGTCGATGACCAACTGATCTTGATCGACGAAGTTTTGACGCCGGACAGTTCACGGTTCTGGGCCGCGGACGAATACGAACCGGGCCACTCGCAACGTTCGTTCGACAAACAGTTCGTTCGCGAATACCTGCAGGCGTCGGACTGGGACCGCAACAGCCCTCCGCCACCGCTGCCGGAATCCATCGCCCGCCAGACCGCGGATCGTTACCGTGAGGGCTACGAGCGATTGACCGGCCAAGCGTTCGCTTGATCGCGGCGTTTCGATCCCACATCGTCGCTTCGATCCTTTCAGAATCGCTTTCTTCCTTCCAACATTTTTCGTCGGGAACACTGCCATGAACGCGCCTCCTGTCATTGAACGCATCGTGAACCTGTTGGATCCCAGCGGCGACATCCTGTTGGGCACCACTCGCGAGGCGGCCGAAGCAGCCGTGCGGAGTGGGGACGCCGAAGCGGTTGGAAAAATCCGCGGTCAATTCGCGATTCTGCAAGCGGAAGGCAAGACCGTTCACATGGCTCGTTCGATCGGAAGGCCGATGCGATACTTCTTGGCCAAGCGGGCCGCTGGCCCCTGCTTGATTGTCGCGGAGCGGATCGACGAAATCTATCAACAACTGCGTGCCGAAGGCTTGGAGGATCAATTCCATCCTTCGTACACGCGAATGGTTCCGGCACACCATGTGATGAAGTTGCAACTGACCGGTTGCCCCGACCCCAATCCAACGTTGCATCGTTTCTTTGACCCGCGATCCAACACGCTTCCGGCCAGCATCGAAGCGATCGGGACTCGGTACATCGAACGAATCGTGAAGGCGTGCTCGGACTGGCTGGACACGATCGAGAACGACGCGCCGGTCGGGGTGATGTTCAGCGGCGGCATCGACAGCGGCGCCATTTTGATCGCGATGATTCATGCCCTGAAGCAACGTGGTCAGACGCCTCAACGTTTGAAAGCGTTTGTGCTTTCAGTGCAAGACAACACCGGTTCCAACGAAACGGACTTTGCACAGGCCAGCGCATTCCTGGAAGCGATCGGGATGCCGATGCTGCTGGAAGTCATCACGGTCGAGACCTCTCGCATCGACTGGCGTTCCGCGATCGAAGTCACCGAAGACTACAAACCCCTGGACATCCAAAGCGCCACGATGGGATTGGCTCTTTGCCAGGGCATTCGCGATCGCTATCCCGACTGGAAGCACTTGGCCGATGGCGACGGCGGCGACGAGAACTTCAAGGACTATCCGATTGAAGAGAACCCAGAGCTGACCATCCGAAGTGTTCTGAACAATCAGATGCTGTACCAGGAAGGATGGGGCGTCGACGCGGTGAAGCATTCCCTGGTCTACAGCGGTGGGCAAAGCCGCGGTCACGTCCGAACAAGCGCGCCGGCGCGGCGACTGGGCTTTCACGGATTCAGCCCGATGGCATTGCCCGAAGTGATTGAGGTTGCCGAAGGCACACCGTTCATCGAGATGACCGACTGGGACCACGAAAAGCTGTACGCCTTGAAGGGTCAGATCGTGGGCGCGGGGGTGCAGGCGGTCACGGGGATCCCGATGCCGATCAATCCCAAGCGACGTTTCCAACATGGTGCGGGAGGCAAAGCAACGTTCGAGGCGTTGTTCCCGATGGAAGAACTCGAATACCGCCAGTACTTCAGCGATGCCTTCTCAACCGGCAAGCTGGCGGAACGACTTTCCGCTGAATGACGTCGAGCGAGAAGATCGGCTCGATGGCAGAGATTTGATTCGCCGGGCTTGGAAGCCCAACGGACGCACTGATTGCGTGATGCAGGGCTTGGTTTGGAAGCCCAGTGTTCAGACCAAGCCCAGTGTTCAGACCAAGCCCAGTGTTCAGACCAAGCCCAGTGTTCAGACCAAGCCCAGTGTTCAGACCAAGCCCAGTGTTCAGACCGAGCCCAGCGCAGAGAAACTGCGCGGTGGAAAACCAGCACGAAGGCTGATCAGGAGCCCATGCAGACATCGACGCGGTTGACGACTTGGCGTCCCGCAGCGACAGGGCGAATCGTTTCTTGAGCCAATTGCTTGTGATAGAAGCTGCGAACTCGGCCAGTCAGGCAGATCTCGTTTTCACTTTCGTCCACCCGCAAAAATCGCAACTCAGCGACACTGCTGTCAGCCAAGGCTTTGATGGCGGCGGTGACTTGGATTCCCGAAACGCGATTGCTCGCGGAATCGGCAAAACCGGTCGATGCGGCTGAGAGTGACGGAGCAACGTGGGTGGTCTGCGTGGTCGAATGCATAAAAGTCCCAATTCCTTTTAGGTGGTCATGAGTGGCCCGGACAGCTTTGCAATGCGCAAAATTTGCACCGCGGAAACGCTGTCCCTCTAATTTTGCCGATGTTTGCGATTCAGGCCACGTCAATTTGGATATTTTGTGACGATCAGCCGCCGGGAGCGTGTCAAACCAGGAAAGCCCGGGGCATTGGGCCGTTTTCCTAACGAAATCGATCGCAGACTCTCCTTTTTCCTCAAGTTGATTTCGCTTGGTGAGACCGCGGCGTGGCCCAACAGCGTTGCTATTCCCCAGAGGAAGTAGTTCAGTCAACTGGAAAAGCAGCGGTTCGAACGTGAACATTTTTCCATTCGGCACAAACGGTGACGTAGGTTTGTATCTCGCAAGCTTCATTCGGGTGGGTCGGTCCAACACATGTCCACCGCGAAGCGAGCGAGAAGACCGGACGGGATGAGGCCCCATCGATTGGAATTTCGAATGGCATGTCTCCTTGCTGCCCACTCTTCCACTGAACGAACTTAGAGATCCTCTGCGGGAACAAAAACGTGCTTCTTGATATCATCATTGCAGCCAGTAGCGGTGGCGCCGGAATGACATGCGGTTGGGTGATGCACGCCCTTTACAATCAAGGCTTGGCATCGGATGGCCCCCAGCCATCGCCCCAGACACCAGCCACATCGAAGGCATCGTCAGCCGCCGAAAAGGCACTCTCGACCGACGCCGACACCTCGATTCCAGCGGCCACTGAAGACGTTCCCGACAGCGAAAAGGTGATGGCCGTCGCAGATCGCGTTCGCCAATTCACTCATTCGATTGCTGCGGACGTGGACGCCCACCAAAGTCGCGTCGAAAACTTGAGCATGACGCTGCATGAAAGCGACCTGAGCAATTCACCTCCCGCGATTGTGGATGCGGTGGAACAGATGTTGGGAGCCAATGAGATCATGCGAAATCAATTGGCTGACGCCCAAGCACGAATCCGCGAACAATCCCAACAACTGCAATCGGCCGAGCAAAGAGCTCAGACCGATGCCCTGACTCAAATCTACAACCGAGGGGCGTTCGACGAGCACTTGTTGCGACGTCATGCACTCGGTCCGTCCCGAGCTGGCGTGTTGGCAGTCCTCGACGTCGACCATTTCAAAAAGTTCAACGACACGCATGGTCACCGGGCCGGGGACGAAGTGTTGCGAGTGGTCTCGCAATTGCTCGATGCACGTTTGCAGCCGCACGGGATGGTCGCTCGATTTGGTGGTGAAGAGTTCGTGATGCTGCTGCATGACAAGAGCTTGGCCGAAGCCGTGGACCTGATCGAGCAAACTCGGATTGCCATCGGGACCCGCGAAGTTCGCTTCGAGGGCAAGTGCTTGAAAGTCAACGCCAGCGTTGGCATCGGAGCGCTCGAGCCCCAACAATCTGCTGAGGAATGGTTGCAACGCACCGACGAAGCGCTCTATCGGTCCAAAGAAATGGGTCGCAACTGCGCCCACTACATCGATCAAGAGCGTTTCATTCGAGCAGGTGAAGTTCCCACCGAAACCATCGCGAAGGACTCGTCCACCGCAGCCAACGTCGCTGGCCAACCGATCTCTTCCAGCTCGGACTTGCTCCAGGCTCCCGCCGTCAGCCCTCGCGCTCAGGAAGAAGACCTGGCAACGGAAGTGGAAGCGTTGGCACGAGAAACCCGGTCGACCGTCCAAGCGGAACCGACTCCTGCACCCCGTGCGGCGAAAGAAACCCTAATCAACCAGGCTCCCTCCAATCCGCTGGAGGACGTCTCGCTGGTGGACGACCAACCGTTTGGCGAGCGTCCCAAGGCACTCAGCTACCTTCCCGATTTAGCGACGATGGTCGACTACGTGGAAGAAATGCAAACGTCACCCCACCGCTCCAAGGCTCCCAATCAATTGATGAGCGTTCGGCTCTCGGGCACCCCGAGCGGAGCGACCATGCGATCGCTGCTGCAACTGGTCCGTGCCGCAACCCGAAACCAAGATCACATTGGTTGCTTGGATCAATCCACGTTGGTGATCTGCATGCCTCAATTGGATGCCGAGGATGCAATGGATCGAGCTCAACAAATCTGCGGTGCCGCAGGTTCCATCGGCATGTCTCTGGCCGCGGCTGAAAAGTCGACGAACGGAGAAAAGTTGTCGATCGGTATCCTGCAGATCGCTTCTTCGGTCAACTCGATGTCGGCGTACGAAAAGTCCTTGAAACAAGCTTGTGCGATCGCTGGATTGGCGGCACGACAAAGCGGCCAGGACGACCAACTGCCCGTGCTCTCGCACCAGATGGCCTCTGCCTGAAGGCACAGGCAACGCCTGGGCGTGGAAACACACGCTTGGGATGTGCCTGTCTCTTCGCGCCGCATCCTCCACGACGGCCCCTCCGGGGCGACCGTTGGATGCCCTCCCGCGGTCTCGGGGCTTCCGCCCCGAGCTACCGATGTCGGCCCCTCCGGGGCGAAACTGCGTGCAGGACTCCGGGGGACGTTCGAAAAATAAATGGTGGCTGGCGTCTGGGTTTCGCCCCGGATGGGGCCGTCGTGCTTAGCTCGGGGCGGAAGCCCCGAGAGACCGATGCCGAAAAACAAACGGTCGCCCCGGATGGGGCCGTCGTGGGAGTTGGGGGCGTCCCTCGCTCACGCGTCGGGTTGTGATTGGTAGTTGCTGCAGAAACCCGCCAAAACCCAGCACCAGAAAACTGCACGACCTCCAACGACGGAGGAAACCCAATGATCGAGGAGACTCAATTGTCGAGAAAACTCAGGGGCCCATCGGGCGGCACCACGCCCAACCGGCGTTGCCGATCGGTCAGTTCAGAGGGCGACGCTTTGGTGATCGGAAGAACCACCTGGGGCAGTTCTCCCAACGTTTTGCCGGGATTGGCATCCAACCAAGCGTTCTCGAACAACTTCAACTGTCGGCGCAGTGGCGGTGAATTGGGTGTCAACTCGACCGCTTTCCGCTGCGTCACAATCGCGGAGGGCAGATCGCCCACCGCGTAGTAACAACGGCCGCACGTGTCCAACAAAGCCTCACTGCCAGGACTCATCTCCAGCGACTCGATGCTGCGCTGGAGAGCTTTGTCGTAGTCGCCTTCGGTGTTGCTGACCAACCAAGCGTATTGGTTGTAAAAATTTGCCAGCAACAAATCGCGAATCGCGGTTTGCCGCCCGGGACGACCGTTGCCGGTCTCGCGAAACGTCTGCCGCGTTTCTTCGATGTCGTCGTCGATTTCCGTCAACACAGATTCGATCTGGCTGATCACGTCGTCCTTCCACGCCTCGTTCCAGTCCATCCGATACATCGCGATCAGAATGTCGATGTTCTCGGGATTCATTGAGAAGGCGGACTGCATTCGTTCGCTCGCTGCCGCATGGTCCTCGCGGTTGGCGAGGTCCAAACCGGCTTGAAAATCCAGGTGGCTGCGGAGCGAGGAGTAATCAAAGTCATGAGCCATCAGCTTGTGCCGAAAGTCGTCGTCCTTCTCCATTCGTTCTACCAGCGGCTGCAACAAAGCGACCACTTCGCCCGGCTGCTGCAGCTCGGCCAAGTGTTCCGCGAGCTCCCACCGCGCCGTCGCGGAAGACACATCGTGCAGCGGCAACTCATCGATCAGTTTGCGATACTCATCTTCCGCCCAATCGGACAACCCGCGATCGATCAGGTCCGCTGCGATGCGAAGATGAGCTTCCGCATGGCTCTCCAACAAAACGGGGTGCAGCGGAGGCTGCCCGGATCCTTCCGAGTTCGCAACCGGATTCAGCTCCAACGCCTGTTGGGCTCGCTCAGCCGCCAACGCCGGTTGCCCCGATTCCAACAAAGCCTCCGCTGAGGCATACATCAAAGAAGGCGACTTTTCGAACAAGGATTGGTGCTTGGCGTGAGCCGCGGTGATGACGTCAAACAATTTGTGATCGATTGCCCACAACGCCGCGTCGGTCAACTCCCGTGTGCGTGGCGGAATGACATCGATGTGTCGCGAGAGAAATCGTGACGCATCGTCGACTTGGCCCAGCACCCGAGCTCGTTCCGCGTTCAACCATGTCAGCCGAAACATTTCGTTGCCGCTGATCATCGCTCCGGGAGCAATCCTCCCCCGAGCCACGTCCTGCGGCGACGCACCGTCATCGATGTCCCAGCTGGATTCCATCTCCTCAATCAGCTTGTTCCAGCCATCGGCTTCAAAGCGTCCCGATTCCAACTCATTGGCGTATTGCCTCATCCACAATCCGCTGAACTGAGTGTCCTTGGCAAACACCTGCTGCAGATGCGTCACCATCAGCGATCGATCGTGAGAACTCAGCCCCAACCAATTCTCGTTTTCCGAGTTCGGTACGTCTTCTGAATTGGGGGCATCCGAAGCGGCATCTTCGATGGCGTTTTCAGGGGCCCATTCGGAACGCAACTCCAACGTGGCCCGGACCGGTTGTGCGAGCAACGCCATTGCGGCGAAACGGCTGAGCGTGGGCTCCGCTTCGTAACGCGTCAAACGAACGAGCGCCGGGAACGATTCCATCGTGGGCAGCGAAGCCAGTTCGCCAATGCGTTGCCGACGAGACATCACGGAACGCGACCCGTACTCATGCAAGATCTCCTGCACGACTGGCGAGTCCGTGTTGACCGACCAAGGCACCTCGACACCGCTGGTCAGTTTGCGAGCCACAATCGCAATTTCGCTGTCGGGATGCTTGCGGGCTTCTCGCAACGCGTCGAACGCGGCCAAACCAATTCGTGACAAACGTTGACGACAGCGAACTCGCGTGGCGTAACTCTGTGATCCCAGCCCTTCGATCAACGCTGCAATTTCGTCATCGTCGACGACCGGCAGGGTGCGAAGCCATTCGCTGTCCGCCATCGCAGCAGGGCTCATCAACGCCCCCCCGCCCGGGAGCGATATCCCAGCCAACGGGCCAAGAAGAACGCTCAGAACCAAGCAGCCAAACGCCTTTTTCGCGGGCTGGGAGAAGAGATTTTGGATTCGCATCGTTAGGACTTCGTATGAACGAGAGAACCGGTCCAAAAAAATTGCACTCCGAATTGTAGCAACCTGGGACGACCACACGTGATTCTCACCGGTGACTTTCCCCAGCGAACGCCCGACTTCGAATCCAAGGCGTCAACGTTTTGTTTGATTCCCCCGGTGCAGACAACTAAGCTGAAACGGTCTGTTGTTGAACCATCCGCTCTTCTGTCACAGGGTCCCCGTCGCGATGAAGATTCGCCTTGCCTCGCCACTTTTCCTTTTCGCCTTGGCGATTGGCTTTTTGAGCACCACCCAGACCAGCACCGCTTCCGCCCAATCTGCTGTGCTGGCGGAAATTTATGGCCGAGGTGTTCATGCCTACAACGCTGGAAACTACAGCAAAGCCTACGAACTGCTTTCGATGGCGATCGACAACAACATCCGTGACCCGCGGGCGTATTACTTCCGCGGACTGGCCGCCAGCGCCAACGGAATGGGCTACGCCGAAGGCGATTGGCAAATGGGTGCGGAACTGGAAGCACGCGGCGGCGACGCTCGCTCGATCGGCCGCGCCCTGTCTCGCATTCAAGGCTCTCAGCGTCTGAAACTCGAAGACATTCGCGAAAAAGCTCGTTTGCAAGCACTCGCGACCGGAGCCGCTCGTTCGACCATCCGTGCCAATGAATTGTCAGCCCAGGGCGGTCAGCCCGCAGCTGCTTCCGGAGCCCCTGCGATGCAACGTGGTGCCACGCCACCACCGGCCCCCGCCTCCGATGACAATCCCTTCGCCGACGATCTGGCAGGCGAAGCTCCCGTGGTGGAATCCAACGACGCCCTCGAAGGCGCGATGGACAACCCATTGGCTACTGAAGCGGCTCCCGCCGACGCCCCCGCTGCTCCCGCCGATGGTGGTGCCAGCCCGTTTGAAGGTGGGGCAGCTCCTGACGATCCATTCGCCCCCGCCGGAAACGACGACCCGTTTGCTCCCGCTGGTGGTGGGGACGATCCGTTCAGCGGATTTTGATTTTGAAAGCGTTCGCGTCTGGAACGTGAGCCTTTCCTCCCCCAGATTCGTTGTTCCCACAGCGATTCGGTGACCTTAAAGTGTGTTCCTTCGAGCACCTTTCCTCCCAACGGTCGCGAATCCTGTGTCTCCCACCATCGAATCAATTTGCCAATCCCTGTCCTCCATCGCTCCGTTGAAGCTGGCGGAGGAATGGGACAACGTGGGTCTGCTGCTGGGAGACCGCTCCGCGGAAGCCCACCGGATCCTGACCTGTTTGACGATCACTCCCGCGGTGGTCGAAGAAGCAACCGAATTGGCGGCGAACTTGATCGTCGCCCACCATCCGCTGCCGTTCAAACCGATGAGCCGGATCACAACCGATTCCGCCGCGTCAGCGATGGTCTGGAATCTGTGTCGAGCCGGAATCGCGGTCTACAGTGCTCACACCGCCTACGATTCAGCGCACAAAGGCATCAATGAGCAGTGGGCAAACCGCCTCGGGCTGACCTCGATCACCCCCCTGACGCCGTCCATCGAAGACCACACGGTCGGTACGGGCCGCTACGGCGAGCTCCCTGAGCCGATGACGGCGAGAGAGTTTTTGGCCTTTGCCGCAAAATCATGTGGCTCCACCCGGCCTCGTTTGGTGGGTGATTTTGAACGTCCTCTCCGACGAGTTGCGATCGGCTGCGGCAGCGGAGGTTCGTTCGTCGGTGCCGCTCGGCGACGCGGATGCGATGTTCTGCTCACCGGGGAAGCCACGCTGCACACGTGTTTGGAGGCGAAAAACACGGGATTAACGATGGCTTTGGTCGGTCATCACGCCAGCGAACGCTTCGCCATGGAAACGCTGGCCGAACAGCTTCTGCGAGAGATCCAGCCGCTGCACGAAACCTTTGCCGGCAATCAAGACCCGTCGACTCCGGATCCCACGGGCAATTGGGTCCGTAGTAGCCAACGCGAACAAGATCCGATCGCAGTTGACCCAATTTCCCTGAACCCGTAACGTTGGAAGTTGGCATGGTTTACGTAAGCCGCACGCTTTCACCCCCCAATCGCACTGATTTGATCTTTTATGTCCATCCTGGAACGTCTTTGGGACCTCCTTGGCCTCGTCTTCGGTAGCACGTTTGAGCGTGTCGGCAGCCTGGCCACCAGTGTGTTTGGGTCCGCCAATGCCCGGCAAGTCGCGAAACTACAAGAATCCGCCGACCGAATCACGGCGATGGAATCCAAGTACGCGGCGCTGTCGGACGACGAGCTTCGTGAACAAACCAAATTGTTTCGCAAACGCCTCCGCGAAGGCGAAACCCTCGACGACATCATGGAAGAAGCCTTCGCCGTCTGTCGCGAAGGCGGCAAACGATTCCTGGGCATGCGTCACTACGACGTCCAGTTGATCGGCGGCATGGTGCTGCACTCCGGCGCGATCGGTGAAATGGTCACCGGGGAAGGCAAAACCCTGGTCGCCACCTTGCCCGCTTACCTCAACGCGCTCGAAGCCAAGGGCGTTCACGTCATCACGGTCAACGATTACTTGGCCCGCCGTGACATGGAGTGGATGGCGCCGCTGTACATGAATCTCGGCCTGACCGTCGACGCCATCCAATCCGGAATGTCGACCAGCGAAAAACAAGCCGCTTACCAGTGCGACATCACGTACGGAACCAACAACGAATTTGGTTTCGATTACCTGCGTGACAACATGCGTCCAGCCGCCAAGGGCGATGACCGCTTCCCCAGCGAAGTGCAACAATGCCAAGGCCCGCTGAACTACGCCATCATCGACGAAGTGGACAATATTCTGATCGATGAAGCTCGGACACCACTGATCATCAGCGGTCCCGCCGACTTGGATCTGGGACGTTATGGCGAAGCCGACCGGGTCGCTCGGCAACTGAAAAAAGAAGAGCACTTCACCGTCGACGAAAAACAACACAACGTCACCCTGACCGACGAAGGCGTTCGCGCGGCCGAAGAATTGGCCGGTGTCGAGAGTTTCTACACCGCGGGCAACATGGAATGGCCGCACCTGATCGACAACGCTCTGAAAGCACACTTCCTGTACAAATTGGACGTCAATTACGTCGTCAAAGACAAACAGGTTGTCATCGTCGATGAATTCACCGGTCGTTTGATGGACGGTCGCCAATGGAGCGATGGCTTGCACCAAGCCGTCGAAGCCAAAGAAGGCGTGCCGATCAAACAGGAAACGCAAACCTTCGCCACCGCTTCCCTTCAGAACATCTTCAAGATGTACAAGAAGCTGTCCGGGATGACCGGGACGGCGATGACGGAAGCGGACGAGTTCTGGAAAATCTACAAACTCGATGTGGTCGCGATTCCCACGCACCGCGGAATGCAACGGATCGAACACCCTGACCTGATTTACTTGACCGAAAAGGACAAGTTCAATGCCATCGCTGACGACGTCGAACGCACCCACAAGTGGGACGTTCTGGTTCTGAAAGACGGCACGGAAATTTGGGGACACATCAAATCTGAGACGGATTCGGCTGTCGAATTGCTCCCCAAAGGCGAGAAGCAAACCGAGTCGTTCCCACGCGAAAAAGTGGTTGCGATCGAGCGGGCTGGTCGGCCCGTCCTGGTCGGTACCGTCAGCATCGAAAAGAGCGAACGCCTGTCAGCACTGCTCGAGCGCCGCGGCATCAAACACGACGTGTTGAACGCCAAGCAACACGGCCGGGAAGCGGACATTGTCTCGCAAGCCGGTCGCATCGGCGCCGTCACCATCGCCACGAACATGGCCGGTCGCGGTACCGACATTATTCTCGGTGGTAATCCAGAAACTCTCGCCTGGTCGCAATTGCAACACCAGTACGCGACTCGACTGGAAGTGCCAGACGCCGAGTGGAAAGCGCTGGTGGACGAAATTGACGAACGCGAAAACATGAGTGCCGAGGGCAAGATCGTTCGCGAAATCGGTGGCTTGTACGTGCTCGGCACCGAACGTCACGAATCACGCCGAATTGACTTGCAGCTTCGCGGTCGTTGTGGTCGTCAAGGCGACCCCGGTGGCAGCCGATTCTTCTTGTCTCTCGAAGACGACCTGATGCGGATCTTTGCTGGCGACTTCGTCAAAAGCATGATGGAACGCATGGGCATGAAAGAGGGCGAAGCGATCGAATCATCGCTGGTCACCCGCCGGATCGCTGCGCCTCAAAAGAAGGTCGAAGAACGCAACTTCGAAATTCGAAAGAGCTTGCTTGAGTACGACGAAGTGATGGACGAACAACGCAAACGCGTCTATCGCTATCGCCAAAACCTGCTCGACGGACACAGCTCTCGCGAAATGTTGTTGACGTTGATTCACAACGAGATTCAATCGCACGTCGACACGTTCCTGGATCCCAATTACGGCGTGGACACCTTTGCCTCGTTCGCCGGCGGAAAGTTGGGTTGCCAACTGGACGCACGCGATTTCCAGAACATGGATTTCGAGATGGCGGACACCTACGCAAAGGATCAAGCCGAACGTGCTTCCGAAGTCACGGTCGGGGAAGCGGTGGAAGAGAACCTTCCCGAAACGATGGAAGACGAGTGGAACTGGAAGGCGATGGCCACCTGGGCCAACACGCGCCTGAACACGAACTACCAAGACCATCAGCTGAAGAACAAAGACCGCGAAGAGATGATCGACGAATTGATCGCTCACTCGCACAAACAAATCGAAGAGACGGATCTGTCCGAAGGTGAACCCTTGCTGGAAGCCGACTACGGCCTCCGTGTGCTGTGCGCTTGGATGCGACACAAATTTGGCATCGAAACCACTCCGGAAGAATTCCGCGATGTCGAAGATCGTCGCCAGGTCACCGAAGAACTCAACCGTCGCGCCGAAGCCGCCTACACCGAGAAGGAAGCCGAGTACCCGGTCCTGACCGGCATCTCGCGATTCACCGACAAACAGGGCGCCCAAGTCTCGCTCGACCGCGAAGGTCTGGTCGACTGGGTTCACGGTCGTTTCAACCACGAACTCAGCGTCGATGAGGTCAAACTCAATCGTGACGACCTGAAGGTTCAGCTGATTCAGTACAGCAAACAAACCGCCAGTGCCTCGGGTGCAATGCTCGAACAAGCGGCTGCCAAAGTCCAAGATTTGTTCGGCAAAGCCGATGATGACGTGACCGCGACACTCGCCAGCGGCCAGTCCGGCAAGTTGGAATCCTTGGCAACTTGGTTGCAAGAAGAACTTGGCAATCGCAACACCCCCGAAGACCTCTCGCGGATGAATCGTGCGGAGCTGACTTTGGCCGTCAACGGTGCTGTCGACGACAAGTTCCACCCCGAAATGCGTCGGATGGAACGTCAGATTTTGCTGAACATCGTCGACGACTCGTGGAAAAACCACTTGCTGACGATGGACCACTTGCGAAGCAGCGTTGGCCTGAAGGGCTACGCCCAAATGGACCCCAAGGTCGAATACAAACGCGAGGGCATGCGTCTGTTCGAATCCATGTGGGATTCGATTGGCGAACGTGTGACGGACCTGATCTTCCGCATGGAGTCTTTCAATGATGACTTCATTCGCAGCACCTGGGTCGACGCGAGAACACGTCACGACGACGCTCACGAAGCTGGCCGTTCGGCTCAACAAGCCGCCCAAATGGAGTCCAACACCGCCGCTCAACGAGCCGCCGCGGGAAGCGAAGGCCGAGCCGAGGGCAGCGTCGACACCGTTCGAGTCGAAGAGCCTCGCATCGGTCGCAACTCGCCTTGCCCCTGTGGCAGCGGCAAGAAGTACAAAAGTTGCTGCATGCGTCGCGACGGATGATCAAACAAGTGGCATAGGCGTCTAAGCAGGTACGCAGGTGTCATCGGGTATGTGAGCCGCTGGCGTTAGCCACGGTTTTCACGCACAACCGGGGCGAACGCCCAAACGGCTCACATGGTTGTGCTTGATCACTCCTGCCGACCTGCTTAGCCTGTGAAAAAGAGTAGAAAGGAATTCGATGTGGTCCCTCGCTCACGCGTCGGGTTATGATTCCCATGCTCTTTTGATGTGAACCACGCAAACTCGGGGCGCCCCGCATGGTTTCGCTCAAACAAAGAGTTCGTTCCCCGACAACAACGTTCCACTCCTGCCAAGGAAGGCAACCATGTGGCTCAACCTCGCCTACGCTGCTGCCTTGACCGCGGTCTCGCCGTTGGTGCTGCACCGGATGATTCGCCACGGTCGTTATCGCCGCGGTGTGGGTCAAAAATTGCTGGGGCTGTCGTCCGAACGAGCCGCGGAAATCCGTGGTGATGCCGAACGAACCATTTGGTTGCACGCCGTCAGTGTTGGCGAAGTCAATTTGCTTCCCGAGTTGGTTCGCCGATTCGAGAAACAGCATCCCGAAATCGCACTGGCGATCAGTTCCTCGACGGACACCGGTTACGACCTCGCGTGCAAGCACTTCGGTGACGATCGCGTTTTCTTCTGCCCACTGGATTTCACCTGGGCCGTTCGTCGCACGCTGAAGAATCTTCGCTGCGAGCAGTTGGTGCTGGCGGAACTGGAACTGTGGCCCAACCTGATTCGCTGTGCCCAAGAAGCGAACTGTTCGGTCCATGTCATCAATGGCCGACTCAGCGAAACCAGTGCGGGACGCTATCAACAGTTTGCCAAAATCTTGCGTCCTACGTTCGCGCGTTTGGATGCCGTTGGCTGCCAAGACACATCGGCAGCGGAACGTTTCATGGCTTGTGGAGTCTCCCCCGCGAATGTCACCGTCACGGGTTCCCTGAAGTTCGACAACGCACCTCGCACGCGGGACACCACCGAAGTCAACGCACGAATCAATTGGTCTGGGATCGACCCTTGGCACCGAGCGTGGTGCTTTGGCAGCACCCAAACTGGCGAAGAAGCGATGGCTCTGCGGGTCTACGATCGCCTTCGATCCCAGCACCCCGAACTCCGCCTGATCTTGGTGCCGCGTCACGTCGAACGCTTCGAAGAGGTCGCCGAACTGATTCAATCCCACGGTTTGTCGCCGATTCGTCGCAGTCGCAATGACAGCCAATACGCGGATCAATGGGACTCCGACGAAGTCATCTTGATTGACACCATTGGCGAACTTCGTCACTGGTGGGGCGTCGGTCAGATCGCCACCGTCGGCGGCAGCTTTGGCGATCGAGGCGGCCAAAACATGCTGGAACCTGCCGGTTATGGCTGTGCCGTGTCCTTCGGCCCCAACACGAAAAACTTCGACACGATCGCCAAGCAGTTGATCGCCGCCGAGGCCGCGATTCGCGTGGCGGATGAAGCCGAACTCGAACAGTTCGTTTCGCGCTGCTTGACCGACATCCCCGCCGCCGATTCGCTCGGCCAAGCCGCTCGCGAGTTGGTCAACCAACACCGGGGTGCGTATCAAAAGACGCTGGAGATGTTGGTCCCGAGCAAAAACGCCCGCCTTCAACGGGCCGCCTAGCGGTCACCCAACGCCAGCGTCTCGAGTTCGCTTGCTACGGACAGCCCGACGTGTAACAGCCGATTGATTGAGACGTCAACGAGGTTTGAACGCATGTAGGATGGCACTCTTGCCCGTCCAAGTTGCGGATGTCGGCCAAGAGCGGCCAACCAACAGCAAAATCGAAAAGCCGGGCACCCAGCAAACTGGAAACCCGAAGCCGAACGGCTTGTTGATTGATTCGATTACACAACCCGACGCGTGAGCGAGGGACCAGGAAACGCGACGCGTGAGCGAGGATCTTGAAATCCCAAAGCCGTGCCGAGCAACGGGAGTCACGGCAAATGCACGTCATCCTGGCTCAGCGGTTCTGAGTCGCCCAAGGTGCCGAAGCCGCGTCCCAGCCATTCTGGGCACCTGTTTGGGGTTGCCCGTTGTAGTTTTGCTGCGGATACGCGTTGGGATTGTACGCCCCTTGCTCACCGTAACCCGCATTGGGCTGACCGGTGGGGTAGTTGTTGTACCCGGGCACTTGATTGGAATTGGGCACGTTGTAGTTGGGCGCACCGTAATTCGGGGCGCTGTATCCCGCCCCCTGCACAGGCTGGCCTCCTTGTGGCGGCCACGCATTTGGATTGGCAGACGCACCGCCCGGATAGTAGCCACCTTGATCAGGGTAACCGCCGGGTTGTTGAGCACCCTGCTGTTGAGCCGCTTGCTCGCGTTGCCGCTCGTCCAGAATGTCTCGCCCTCGATCAATTGCGGACCGCGTGTCGCTGCGGATCTCCGTTTTGTTGATTTCAATGCGAGTTTTGTCGCCATCACGCTCGATGGTGAACCATCCCGCCATGAAAGCTCCACCGATGGCCAAGCCGAGAAATAGTATTGTTCGCATGACACATCCTTGAAAAACAGAAAAGACGAAACGGTCCTCCGAACGTTCGATCATCTCGAAGATCGAGTTTCGGCGGAAGATCAATTCATCAAGCCGTATCGGCATTCCCCAACCGGAAAATCCAGTCGAACCCTGATTTCTTTCCAAATCATTGCAATCGGCCGCAACTGCAAATCCCTGTTGAATCGACACCTGATTCACTACGATGGGACGTCCCCGCCGCGTCGCACGAAACGAAACCATGAAACACATTCGCAATTTTTGCATCATCGCCCACATCGATCACGGCAAGTCCACCTTGGCGGACCGACTGATCCAATCCTGTGGCGGTGTGACTCAACGTGAGTTTCACGACCAAATGCTCGACTCGATGGACATCGAGCGAGAACGCGGCATCACGATCAAAAGCAACACGGTCACGCTGAATTACACCGCGAACGACGGGGAGGCGTACCAATTGAATCTGATCGACACACCCGGCCACGTCGATTTCTCGCACGAAGTCCGCCGGTCGCTGATGGCCTGCGAAGGCGCTCTGATGGTCGTCGATGCCTCCCAGGGGGTCGAAGCCCAAACCGTCGCCAACCTGTACCTGGCGCTTGAATACGACCTGGAACTGCTGCCGGTCATCAACAAAATCGACTTGCCCGCCGCCGATGTGGACCGCGTTCGCGGAGAAATCGACGAGGACCTGGGACTCGATCCCTTCGTCGCGATTCCGGTCTCTGCCAAAACCGGCCAGGGCATCGAAGACGTGCTCGAAGGAATCGTCAAGAATCTGCCCGCTCCACAAGGCGACCCGAAAGCGCCGCTGAAGGCTTTGGTGTTTGACGCTTTCTTCGACAAGTATCGCGGTGTGATCCTGCAATGCCGCGTCATGGACGGAACTCTGAAACCCAAAGACGAGATCCACTTCATGCACGCCGATCGCGACTTCACCGTCGACGAACTCGGCTACAACCAATTCAAACTGGTTCCCAAAAAGGAACTGACCGCCGGGGAAGTGGGCTACATCGTGGCCGGTGTCAAATCGGTGCAAGACATCGAAATCGGCGACACCATCACACTGGCCAACCAACCCGCCGACGAACCGATCCCAGGCTATCAACCCGCTCGCCAAGTCGTGTTCTCGTCGGTTTATCCGATGAGCACCGACGAATACCAAGACCTCACCAAGGCACTTGAAAAACTCTCGATCAACGACGCCGCACTGACGTTTGAAAAAGACAGCTCAGCGGCCTTGGGATTTGGCTACCGCTGTGGCTTCCTCGGACTGCTGCACCTCGATGTCGTGCAAGAACGCTTGCAACGCGAGTTCGACATCGGACTGGTCATCTCGGCTCCTTCGGTGCAGTACAAAATCAAACTCAAAGATGGCTCGACGCAGGACGTCGACAACCCGACTTACTGGCCCGATCCCTCAACCATTGACTCGGTCAGCGAGCCCTACATCAAAGCTCAGATTTTGATTCCGGAAGAGTACGTCGGCCCGGTCATGGAACTTTGCCGCGAGCATCGCAGCGAGAGCCAAACGATGAACTACTTGTCGGCCGGACGATTGGAAGTCACCAGCGAAATGCCTCTCGGAGAAGTCTTGTTCGACTTCTATGGCAAGCTGAAGATGATCACGCGTGGCTACGGATCGTTCGACTATGTGCCGATCGAGTACCGCAAAACGGACATCGTCAAAGTTGACATCTTGGTCAACAAAGAACCTGTCGACGCGTTGGCCTACCTCGTGCACCGCGACAAATCACGGGCGCGTGCGATGCACTACTGTGAGCAACTGGCCGAAGCGATTCCACGTCACCAGTTCAAGATTCCGATCCAAGGTGCGATTGGCGGCACCGTGATCGCGCGAACCACAATTGCCCCGTACCGCAAAGACGTGACCGCGAAGCTTTACGGTGGTGACGTGAGTCGGAAGAAGAAACTGCTGGAAAAGCAGAAGAAAGGCAAAGCCAAGATGAAACAGTTTGGCAGCGTCAACATCCCGCAAAAAGCCTTCATCTCCGTGCTCCGCACCGATAAAGACTGATCAGGCAGGAACGATTGGTTTTCACCCTGTGAACCGTTTGGGCGTTAGCCCCGGTTGTGCGTGAAAACCGTGGCGAACGCTGGGCTGCGAAATGTTTGGGTTTGTGGCGGCCATGTGTTTGCGCAAGTATTCATCCCGGTAGGGATGTCAGATGGTAGCCGTCGGTAAGCGATAGCGCCACCGATGGACATGCCCCCCACGCCACCACTCACCATCCCGC
>NZ_LECT01000018.1 GCF_001027925.1 Rhodopirellula islandica
AGCCGTTTGGGCGTTAGCCCCGGTTGCGCGTGAAAACCGTGGCTAACGCCAACGGCTCACATACCCGATGACACCTGCGTACCTGCTTAGGCCTGCGAACGCTTGGCTATAGAACATCAACCGTCCCGGCTCGCAAACCCCAGACGTTATGCCAACATGATTGATCGCCTAATACAGCTTGGAAAGTGGGTGGCGATTCTCTTGATCGGCTTCTTCGCTATCTCCTTCCTGGCGTTTGGTTCAACAGGGGGAGGCGCCGGTGCTGGGACTGGTGTGATTTCACATTGGTTCGGCGCCTCGTTTCATATTTGGCCAGATGCGGCGAACGACACTTCTGGATCACTCCGCATTGAGGGCAATACTTCGCCGAGGTTCATGTTATGGGGGCACACTTGTCCGCACTACACGGAGTTACGAATCGAATGGGAGATGTTCCACCGCGTTCCGAACCAAGGTGAAGCAACTCTAGACCTTGAGCAATTGACGATTGTCGCGGGCAATCAAACGTCAAGCTTGGACAAGGATTCACTTTCTAAGCTACTACGCATGTCGCCCGCGAACCCGCGTGATGCTGAGTACGTCGGGGCATTGCTACGATTCATTTATTCTGCGAGAGATGGAACACTTCCACCGCCTCAACATCATTTAATCGAGTTGCCGACGACGCTTTCCGGTAACATGCAACATTTTGCATCCGGAACAGCGGTATCGCCAATTCAACTGCTATGGATCATTTCTTGGTTTGGGTACGGCATTCGCCGATTGTTTTCACATCGAAGTGGTTCATCGCCTGTAGTCAGCGAGGCATAATTAAGCGATCAACCGCAGACGGCCACGACGTTTTGCGGTCATCCAAGCGTTAATCTGGCCGACGCGGTTGTCGCTATCGTTCGGCAGTCGATTGAAACCTCACGCTCCGTCGTCCGCGGTGATCGGTGCGTTCGATCCAGGCCAGTGATCCCGATGCGCGATTCACTCAGACTCGAATCTCTAGTGCTCGCAATCCCGTGTTCGAACGCCAACCCGAACGCGGCACTCCATGCCGTTGCCCATCGTCGATCCGATGCTCGCACACGGCTGCTACAATGCACGCTCCTGCTCAGACGAACTTGCGCTGACTGCCGGTTCGGAGGCGGAACAATTCGGTGCAGCGGAGCAAGGGCGCCAGTCCCTCTCCCGATTTCAAACTTTCCAGAACGCCCTCACCCAGTGACCTTTTCGTCATCTGACTGCAATGAATCTGACAACGGAACTGAAGGTCGCTGCGATCACCCAGGGCTACGCCGCATTGGCTTGTGTGACGTGCTGGAGATACGAAACGACATGGGACCGCGACGTCGGAGTGACACTGTCCGCGATTGACCTGCGTGGTGCAGGTGCGCTGATTGGGGGTGTTGTCTCCATCGTCTGCTTGAAGCGGATCTGGAGCCTTGTTCGCAATTTACTTTCCCGCGGCGCTGTCGTTCCGAGCGAACATCGGATCTGGGGGCGTTTAAGCTCACTTGTGTTCTTGCTGCCAATGTTGGTGGGCTTCAGCTTCAACCACGGTGAGATTGTTGACAGTAGTGTTCTCCAGATGACAACGGTTACTTACGGCGGTGGCCCTGCAGTGATCTCCGCAGCGCTATCGGCATTGGCCGTACTCGCCTTCCAGGCAGTTGTGGAGCTGGAATCACTGTCGTTCCGGATCTGCCCGAGCACAGCGGATAACGACTTGCGATAAACCGGAGTAATATGCTCTCCGCTACGTCGGTGTTGCCTTCGGCTATTCACACCGCCTCCGCTACGACCAAATTGGCCGGTTATCGCTGGTGTTCCGCATTCGATTGAAACCTCACGCTCCGTCGTCCGTGGTGATCGGTGCGCTCGATCCAGGCTCGCGTACGGCCGCACGGTGCCATCCACCCAAAGCCATTGCACATAACTCGTTCTCGTACTCAGGGCGCAGCCCGGTACTCGCACTCGTTTTCGAAACCGGCGCC